>JAGCOW010000019.1 GCA_017642535.1 Bacteroidales bacterium
AGCGGACATTACAAAAACGGAAAGCCAGATGGAGAATGGTATATATACGATACGAATGGGAAACTAATTCAAGAACGATATTATAAGAACGGATTGGAAGAAGGAGATTGGAAATATTGGAGAACATATTATTACGGTGAAGAAAATGAAATATACGAAGAAACATATAATAACGGAGAGATAAAATCATGCCGCCACTCAAGGGACAGTAAATCTTTTGTGCAGTTTGAGAATATGGAGGAACCATTTAATAAGATTCATTCTCGTTATGGTGGGGATCGTGTAGATTCTTCTTTTTGGAAGTCAAACGATATATATACACATGCACGTTTGTATAAAAGCACATACGAAAGGCAAGACTATAGCCATGAAATAATTTATAAGTCAATATATGAAGATGTGGATTCCGTGATTTGTAAACATCACAATACAGTTGAATACGACAGATATACGAGGAGAGAAAAATATGCGGCTAATTATGTGTTGGATGAGTTTTTAGTGCCATACTATTTAAAAATAGAAAGAAAAAAAATAAATGAAGATGTCTATACTGTTACCTTTTATGATAAAGATGGGAATATATTCCACAGATGGCAACAAAAGGGATATCCAGATGATATCGAAAAAATAATCAAATTGTATATGATGAAACAGAAAGAATTGGAAAATAAATAAATTTCTTGGTACACAAGTTTCTGGACTACAAAGTTGTGTACCTTACATTAAATTCACTTCAAATCTTTTTGCAAATCGTTCCTGTTCCGATTTTGAGATTCTGCATTGATTTGCCACGGTCTGCCATTGGCGCATTCCTTGTCTTACGGAATCAATAATGTTTTTTGCCTCTTTCTCCGTTAGAAAATAGTCGTTGTGGGCGGCAAGCAATTCTTGTAGTGATGATTCGTTGGTCTGCCGAGAAATCAGAATGCTTTGCGTCGTTTCGTTTGTGGGGTTCAAATCGTATGCAGGAGAAAAATTCCAGCCGTTCTGCGTAAGAATAAATCCGTGGTTGCGGAAATGGTCGTCGTGGTTTCCTATGCAAATGTTGAATGCCACTCTTCGGTACAATTCCTTCAAATTTTCGCTTGGATTTTGTATTCCCGCGCTTCCAATAATTGTTTCAACAATGTCGAGATAGCCGTTGCCAGAGTTGGCGTCTGCACCGTCGTGCAAATTGCAGAGTGTCATTGCCGAAGCAAAGTGGATTCGTTTCTCCCTATTTCGGTCGAATCGCTTCGAAAGCAGGGTATGGTATTTCACGCCGTCCAATTCCAACAGACGTGTTTCCGCCGTGTTTATTCCAATTTTTTTTGCCATGCAATGTGCAAAATGTTCCCACAAGGCCACGTCGTAATCGTCGAAATTTGAAGGGATTTTTGCAATGAACAGATTGCCGTTCTCGTCGCGTACACATGCTTTGGGACGTGCTCCGCCAAGCGACGAACCTTGTCGGAACAGGTTGTTCAGCCATTCTTCCTTGATTGTCCCGTTTACACCGTCGCTTTGTTCGTATTTGTGTGCCATAGCCACAAATTCCCGTAGGTCGGTCAGTGGCGGAATCGGCATTTCATTGTCCTGCCCGATGAAAGCGCCGTCTTTTTGAAAACGGAACGCACCTGTTCTTGCCGCGTCCGACAACAACAGCAGGTAATCGAAATCGGTGAGGGTGCGGGGCAGACGTCGCTCTTTGTCGGCGATGAGCCGTTCACGTTTGTCAATCAGCCGCCGTCCCCAACGGTCGGGCATGGCGTCGGCAATGCAAGAGAATATGTTGTTCGTTTTGTATTGAGTTCCGCTGTAATTGTTCCAGTCGCCGCTCAACATAAATGTTTTGTGTTGGTTCAGCCATGTTTGGGCAAAAGAAAAACTGTAGGTCGAAGAACCCCGTAACCGTTCGTGTCCGAGTTCCCCGACAATTTCGGGCTGTTTCAGCCAGTCAAAGTCCGCAATTATCTGTATTCGTTCCATTTTAGTTGCGTTTTGACGCTCTTCGGCGATGTTTCAGTTCCAAATCCTGTAGATTGCGGCCAAGTTCGTCTTTTTGTGCCAGAAGAAGAATGTCCGCGTCGAGTTGCATGGCATAGAGAACTCTTAGGTAAATGCCTATGGCTACGGTTGGCGAACCTTTTTCCACGCGCATCACCGACAATTGCGAACACGTTGCCCGTTCTGCAATGTCGGCAATGCTTAAATTCCTCCGCAGACGAGCCAATTTTATTTGTTCGCCTACAATTGCCATATTTTGTTCCAACCTGCGAGGCAGTAATGTTCCCTTTGTCGTTTTTGTCATATAACCTATCATTAAGTAATGCAAATATACAACAATATTTATTTAATGATACTTTATGGCAACTTTTCTCTAAAATGTTTCCTTCACCCCTTTGCCCATTTCCATAAAACACTATATTTGCTTGATAATTATTTATGATCACAAACTTTCAAGCCATCGTGACAAGAACACGTCGTAAACCGAATATTCGGTATGTTCTTTTGTGGTTGTTTCAAGAATCAAATCCTTGGTGATTAGTGCCTGCAAAATCCGTTGCGAGTTTGCAGGCGTGCCAATCCCATGTTTCACCACAAAATTGTTTGCCATAGGTTGTGTCACGACACCTTCTTTTGCCACCGCCTTCAGATAATTCCATTGCTGTGGCGTGAGCAACGAACGGTATTGGAGGTATATGTTCTCGTTCATGGCAATGAGTTTTGCCGCTTCCTCTTTTACAAACTGCAGGTTGACAAGCCGTTTTGAATGCTGAAACACAAAATGACAGAGTGACTGTGTGTAGAACGTGTGCCGCTTTGTGAAATTCAGAATAAAATCAACTGCGTTGCGTTCTATCGTCTTTCCATGCTCGGAAAACCGACATTGAATGAATTCCGCATATTTCTCTTCGTCTATTTTGTCGAGATACACATAGCTGGTGCTTGCGTAGAAGGGATTCCGCGCGTTTGCAAATATGTCGAACATAAGGTGTTTTTTGCTTCCGCAGAAAATAAAATTAACGTTCTTCATGGGTTGGATATACGTCCGCAGAACGGCTTCCATATTGATGCCTGCATATTCTCGAATTTGTTGGAATTCGTCGAAGGCGACTATCACTCTTTTGCCATAGTTTTCCAGAAAATCGAAAATGCTCCGCAAAGTTTGCATTTTTTCGTCGTTGTTGTTGTATGTAAGCGATAGTTGCGGATTTCCCGTCAGCTCGTCGAACGACAGCACTGGTTTTACTCCAGAGAAAACTTTCATGGCTTTTTTCAGCATCGAGGTCTTTTTCTGGAATGATTGAATGATGTTTTCCGAGAATATTTTTATAAAATCGTCAATGGTTTGCGTTGCATAAATATCCACATAAAAAGTCTCAATTTCGAATTTTTTGATAAAGATTTCGTCAAAAAAACGATAAATAAGACCTGTTTTACCCATTCTTCGAGGCGAAATTAACGTGACGTTTACTCCATTGGTAACTAATTCCATTAGCGAGTTTAATTCCGTCTCTCTATCGCAGAACAATAGTTTTTCGGCATAAGGCGAAAGAATGAATGGATTTTCCATGCTTCAATTTTTTTGTAAATATACTATCTATTTTCGATAATACAAAACCGATAGTGATTTTTTTGAAATTTAACCGAAAAATTCGTCATGTCGAACGGAATCTGTTGTTTTTTTTGAAAAATGATGTAGTTTTGTAAATATAATTGCGGTTATAGTAATGGGGATTATATTTATAAATACTTGATTTCTAAATTATTATGGACTTTATTGGAAGAAAAGAGGAACTGCTTGTGCTTGACGAGGAATATGAATTGTCGAAGCGGACGGCTCGTTTCACGATAGTGTTCGGGCGACGGAGAATAGGAAAGACTTCGCTTATTCAGAAAAGTTTAGATGGGAAAAAACACTTGTATGTGCTTGCAAAAAACGAAGCCGAGGCGACATTCTGCTCACGGCTTCAGCAACAAATAGAGACGGAGCTGGCAATACCTGTCTTTGGTCGTCTGCAAACAATGAAGGATGTTTTTGAAGTGTTGTTCAAATATGCGGCAACCAACCATCTGTGCCTGGTGATAGATGAGATTCAGGAGTTTTTCTACGTTCGAAAAAGCATTTTCGCCGATATGCAGGAATTGTGGGATAAGTACAAATCCTCTATGCACATTGATTTTATTGCCTGCGGTTCTATTTATTCGCTTATGAAGGAATTGTTCGAAGACCGGAAACAAGCCATGTATGGTCGCATAACACGTAAAATCGACCTGAAGGCGTTGAAAATACAGGAACTGAAACAGGTGCTCTCTCGCTATTCCCCGCAGTACAAGAACGAAGATTTATTATGCTTGTACGCCATTACTGGCGGCATTCCGAAATATGTGGAAATGTGCGTGGAGCGGAATGCGTGCAACAAGGCGTCGATGCTCCAGAATTTTTGTGATGTCACGCAGCCGTTTGTTGGCGAGGGCTCCGACCTGATGAATATGGAATTTCGGCGCGAGGGTGCGGTGTATTATTCCATTTTGTCGCTCATCGCCGATGGAAAAAACACGATAAGCGAGATGGAAAGCGTGTTGCAGATAAAAATTTCCGCATATCTGCAAAATCTTGAAATCAACTATTCCCTTATTCGCAAGGTTCGACCGCTGTTCGCCTCGGAACGCAGTCAGGGCATACGCTATCGGTTGGCTGACAATTTTCTGGCATTTTGGTTTCGTTTTATATATCCGAATCAGAATTTGGTCGTCAGCGGTCGTTCCGATATGCTGTTACGCATTGTGGAGGACGGCTACAATGTTTTCTCGGGAAAAGTCCTCGAACGATATTTCCTACAAAAAGCCGACGAAGAGTCCGATTGGACAACAACAGGACAATGGTGGGACAGCAAGGGCGAAAACGAAATTGATTTCGTCGCTTGTTCCTCGCTGACCAAAAAAGCGATGCTTGCCGAAATAAAGATTAACCGAAACAAAATCTCGCTGTCGGCATTGCAGACGAAATCAGAAAAACTTCGTCCAAAATTGAAAGGTTACGACATAACTCTGCATGGGCTGTCGTTGGAAGATATGTGATTTTTCCTATCTTTGAACTCTAAAACATTCATTTTGAAACTCTTTCGTTACATAGTGCCCATGGTGGAAATGTATTTTTTTTGTTTTATTATACGGGTATTCGACATTTTTCCTACTTTTATTCAAATTTAGATAAAACAAAATGAAAAAAACATTCTTCATTCTCGTGTTCTTGTTCTGTGCGACAAGTGTTTTCTGCCAAATCAAGAAAATCAATTTCTATGACACTGCATATTTTGATGTGACAAAGGCGAGATATGGCAACATTACATATGGATCTTTGGACTGGATTGCTCGCAATGGAGACTGGAGTGGGTATTGGAATACTTTAGTTAACGATGCATTCGTGAAAAAAGATGGCATATATAAGATTTATGCAGACACCGCCTTCACCTTGTTAGCAGCAGAAGGTGCCGTTGTAAACGGCAAGTTCTCGGGAGAATGGAAATATTATTATGACAATCATAAACTGCGTTTAAAGTGTTTTTATGTAAACGGGGAATTAAACGGTCCATGGATTTCTTATTTAAAAAATGGATATAAGTATATCGAAACTAATTATGTGAACAATGAAAGAGATGGAGTTTATAAATCATACTGGTTCTATACCGACCCTGGAGATAGGAAATATTATGGAAAATATGGAACGTTTCATTACAAAAATGGAATGAAGCAAGGAAAAACTGTTTATTGGATGGGCGACAGCACCGTTAAGGTGTCATGTACATACATAAATGATAAGTTAAATGGTTTACAGGTTTTTACGAACCGTCGCGGAGATACGCTAAAAGTTGAAAAATATGAACAAGGAAGATTGATTTCGGAACGAAAGATAGAAAACTCATCGTATGCAACCACCTATAAGGTAGAAATTGTCTGCTCTCAGAAAAAATACCAGAAAGTCGATTCGATTTTAAGCAATCTTGGAAAATACAAAAATCTGGAATATCTGTCGATTTACTGTGAGGAAGATACCATCTATAATGCAATAATCAATAAACATATCAATAAAATATCCCAGTTGCAAAGATTAAATACCATACGTCTTTGTGGCAAAGGTTTTAAGAAGATACCTCTGGCAGTATTTTCGTGTAGAAATTTAAAATCCATTCTATTAGAGGAAATTTCTATTCATTCTTTGCCAAACGAATTACTGAAATTACAAAATCTAAAGAATATTGAATTAAAATATTTAAAACTTTCAGATCCAGAGTCAACCATTACACTATTGTCCAAATTTCAGAAACTCAAGGAAGTGTTGATATGGGAATGCTTTGAACAACTGCCGCCAAATGTGCATTTGTTGCAACAGATAGATGCTTTGTATCTTGGCAATTACGGTCTTTGTATCCAGAAAGAAATGCAAATCTTGCCTAATGGCATTTTTCAGTTAAAAAATCTCAAAACTCTTCAGATTTGTCAAAAGCAATATGAATATTATCATGACAGATTTAACAAAGAAATGCCCAAAACCTTGGTTTTACAGTATCATACTTGTTTTGACAAAAACACCACGGTAGAATTACAAAATTCACGGAAAATAAGCATTGCCGACATCAAAGAAAACGATGTGGTAATGGCTTACAACACTGAAAAACAAACGATTGATACTGCACTTGTGTTGAATGTGATGAAGCATAATTTTGATTTATATACATTTGTTACGTTATCGTTGTCGGACGGAACAACCGTGAAATGTACCAACAACCATCCATTCTGGTGCAATTCCCAATGGATTCGTGCCGATAAATTACGCAAAAACGACGTGTTGTACTTGCATAATGAAAAAAACAACACCTTGCAACCTGTAACGATTACAGATATACGCATGTCGGCAGAAGAAATGGAGGTGTTTAACATTACCACCACCAAGCATAACTATTTTGCGAATAGCGTTCTGGTACATAATAAGTAAGGTCGCAAAAAAACGTGATTGTTGTGTTTCTTGAAAAACTACGAAGCCGACGGCTTCAAAACGTTGAAAGAGTGGTGATTCTTCGATGAAAAAATGGTGCAAATTTACGATTCAATCGAAAATTTACACTATATTTGCATAAAAACAAAAAAACGTATTTGCATTATGATAGCAAGGGAGTTGGAAAAACAATTGATTGACGCTGTGGAACAATATCCTGTTGTGTTTGTAACGGGTCCTCGTCAGTCGGGAAAATCCACGTTGTTGAAATATCTTTTCTCCGGTTACCAGTATGTTTCGTTGGAAGATTTGGACAATCGGGAGTTTGCACGAAACGACCCTCGAAGTTTTCTTGCGACATACAATTCAAAAACAATCATTGACGAAGCTCAGCACGTGCCGTCGCTGTTTTCTTATATCCAAACAAAAGTTGACTCGGCGGGGGAAACGGGAATGTACATACTTTCGGGCTCGCAGAATTTTTTGCTTATGCAAAGCATTACGCAGTCGCTTGCCGGACGTGTAGCCGTGTTCAAATTGTTGCCCTTCTCGCATAAGGAACTTGCGAATGCGGGCATTGTGCAGTCGGTTGAAAAAGAAATATATAGAGGTGGGTATCCTCGGTTGTACGACAAACCGATTGCCGTCAACCGTTACTATGAAAATTACATTCAAACATACGTTGAACGCGATGTCCGCCAGATAAAAAACATAGGAGATTTGAGCTTGTTTGTTAAGTTCATAAAACTGTGTGCTGGTCGTATTGGACAGCTGATGAACTATTCCTCGTTGGCAAACGACTGTGGCATAGCAGTTTCCACGGCACAATCATGGATTTCGCTCTTGGAGGCAAGTTACATCGTGTTTCTGCTGCCACCCGATTACGTGAACTTTTCGAAACGGCTGATAAAATCCCCGAAATTATATTTCTACGACACTGGCTTGGCGTGTGCCTTGTTGGAAATCAAAACGGAAAAACAACTGAACGAACATTATTTGCGCGGCGGATTGTTCGAGAATTTGGTGATATTGGAGAAAATAAAAGCATTGTTCAACAATGGAGAAAAATCAAACGTGTCGTTTTGGCGTGATTCCAAAGGAAACGAAGTTGATTTGATTGAAACCGACGGCGAACGCAAGAAAGCCATTGAAATTAAGTCGGGAAAGACTTTCTCCGCCGATTATTTCAAAGGATTGCGGAAATGGCAGGAATTGTCGCAAACGCCTCCCGACGACAGTTGCGTGGTGTATGCAGGCGACGTGCCGCGCATTACACAGTACGGAAAGTTGGTGCCGTTTGCTAATTTGAACAACGAAGATTGAAAAATGTTAAAATGAAACTCTTTCGTTACATAGTGCCATTATTGTTGCTATCCTTTGTAGCCAAAGCCCAATCGCCTGTAAAGGACGGCGCAATTCTTGCCGAATTTTCGGTGAGCGATTCCACCAAGGTCTATTTCTCGCAAGGAAATCTGCAATATCAGGCAAGCACGAACACGTGGCGGTTTGCGGAACATCAATGGGATTATGTGGGAAAAGACAACGAGAATATTTCAAAAAAATATAAAGGTTGGATTGATTTATTTGGTTGGGGAACAAGTGGTTACAAAAAGATAAAGGATGACAGATACGCTTATTTTTCCAAACATAATGATATAGCAGGGACAAATTATGATTGGGGTGTTTATAATGCCATCTTGAATGGTGGTAATAAAAGTGGAATGTGGAGAACACTTACCGAAAGAGAATGGTTTTATTTAGTTTGTAAAAGAACAAATGCCGAGATGTTGCGAAATGTTGCTCATGTAAATGGAACAATGGGATTGATACTCTTACCTGATAATTGGGCAAAGATAGATACCGTACACTTTGCCTCTACTACCGACGAATCTAAAAATAAACATTACGCGTTAGACGAATGGACAGAAATGGAATCCATGGGGGCTGTTTTTTTACCAAATATTTCCAACGGAGATGGTTCTTATTGGGCTGCAACGTGTTACAAAATATTAAAAAAATATTATCCTGCCTTTCCCCAATACTATTGGGAAACAGCAGGGGGAGATAACACAGCATATTGCTTGATTTTTAACGAAGAGAAAATAAGTACGGTTGCAAAACCACGTGACAATAAGTGTTTCGTCCGCCTTGTGCAGGATGTGAAGAAATAATTATTACTTTTCTCTTGAAAGGGAAAGTAATACAAAAGTTCAAGACGGACTTGCTCCGCTAAAAATCAACTGCGTTCCGCTAAAAGAGTTGAAGTGCCGCATCATTGTTTTATAAACTTTCACGTATTAAGGCACCAACTCTTTTCACGCTGCACTCCGTTGAT
>JAGCOW010000020.1 GCA_017642535.1 Bacteroidales bacterium
GCAACAATTGGTGATGCAACAAAATATCCAACAACAAATATAGCAATCAATATTAAAAGAACAACAATATGTTTCTTCCACATTTTTGTTTTCATATCAAAAGTATTTTTGCAAAGATATAAAGAATCGTTCAATTGGTGCCAGTTCTGCTGGATTTGTAATCCAGCCGCCTTTGTTCCACTAGTCGAAAACGTTTGTCAGCACGACACTCCGACTGAGCCGGGCGGCGTTAAAAAAATCAATGGAGAGAACGTTAAAAAGGCGTTGGTGCCTTGATACGCTAATGGTGGTATAACGACAGTGTGGCACTTCAACGCCTTTAGTGAACGACATTGATTTTTAGCCGAGCGGGTCCGTCTTGAACTTTTTGGTTACTTTTTCTTTCAAGAGAAAAAGTAACAAAACAGAAAATGTTGATACTTGTTGCGGTCGGATTGCAAATCCGCCCGAACAGAAAATATACTTTGTTTTGATAATATATTATTTGTTGAAAATTATGGATGTTTATCTATCATTACAGAACGACGATGGTTCGCCTTCGCAGATGAGCGAAATCCGATGAGCTCAATAACAATTCTAATAAAATATTTTGTTTTTTTTGTTGCGTAGTGTACATTTGCAAAAACATAAACACATAAAAGTATGGCAATACCAGTAACAAATATTCCCGTATTAACAGGCAAGGTGGCGGAGAAATTTATCCGTCAATGCGAGTATAATTCAAAATATCTTGCAGGAAGCGAATTCACGGGCACTTTCGAAGAAAAATATGGCAAGATGATGGAACGTTCCAAAAAGTTTTTAGAAAAAAACAAAAAATAAAAACTAAATGGAATTGTTGTTAAAAGATTTGCTTTGGAAACCTCAAGGTTCTCCAGAGTTGGATATTGTATCATTTGATTGCGAAAGAGAAAGTGTGAATGAGTTTTTTCGGGAAGAAGCGCAAGGTTATCAAGATGAATTGTTCGGAAAAACCTATTATTTCTGCCTTCCTCAAAACCCATCGTCAGTTGTTGCTGGATTTACCGTTGCAAATGCAAGCATTTTCACGAAACATCTTTCTCGTACTCGTAGAGAAAAAATCGGTAGTGAAGTGCATCATCAGAAAGGGCTTATCAACTATCCGTCGGTTTTATTGGCTCAATTAGGAGTTGACCGTCGTTACAAGGGTAATCATCTTGGTTCGCAAATAATTGATTTCGTTTCTACATGGTTTGTGAGTCAAAGCAACAAATCAGGTTGCCGATATTTGATTGTCGATGCCTACGATGAACCTGAATTGATTCAGTACTATCAAAGAAACAAATTACAATTGTTTTTTAGTGACAAGTCACAGGAGATGAAATACCGAAATTGGAACGAAGACAAGGATGGGCAGTTGGAAACACGTTTAATGTATCGTGATTTAATCCTTCTTCGTAGAATGTCTATTCGGCAATAATAAATCCCTGACAACCTGTTCGTCTGAATTTGCAATCCAGCCGTCTTTGTTCCACTAATCAAAAACATTTGTCAGCACGACACTCCGACTGAGCCGGGCGGCGTGAAAAAAATCAATGGAGAGAACGTTAAAAAGGCGTTGGTGCCTTGGTACGCTACGGGTTGTCTAACAATGGCGTGGCACTTCAACGCCTTTAGTGAACGACATTGATTTTTAGCCGAGCGGGTCCGTCGGCGGCGTTCTTTGGTTACTTTCTGTCGCTGAAGACAGAAAGTAACAAAAAGAAAATGTTGATATTCGTTGCGGTCGGATTGCAAATCCGACCGAACAAAAAAATCACAGAAGGAAATCATCCACATTGTCGGGATTAACAACAATAAAATCTGAGTTGTTGTAATTATCACAAAATGTCTTGGGCAATTTAGCTTTAGTTTTTGCATTCCACTTAATTTCGCAGGCAAGAAGTTTTCCGTTAGATTCTTCTAAATAATCTATTTCTTGCTGCTGCTTGGTTCTCCAAAAATAACTGTTCACCCACATTTCGTTATATGTGAGGTACTTCATTCGTTCTGCAATCACAAAATTCTCCCACAGATGTCCTATATCCTGCCGCATTTCGGGTAGGTTGAAGTCTGCTATCAATGCATTTCTGATACCCGTGTCATAAAAATAGATTTTACGGCTTGTTTTTAATTCGTTGCGTAGATTTCGTGCGAACGACGGCAGACGAAATATTATATAGCATTGCTCCAACAATGTAACATATCGTTCAACTGTTTTTGCATCCATAGAACAAAGTTCTCCCAACTCGTTGAACGAAACCTGCGACCCTATTTGATAAGCCAAAGCCCTCAAAAGCGTAAGAAGTTTATCGGGGTGTTTTATATTCTCCCACGCAAGGATGTCTTTATAAAGATATGCATCGGTCAGTTGTTTCAGCACCATTTTTTCGTCACCATTGCTCGTTACCACTTCAGGATAGTAACCATACACAAGACGTCGGGGCAAGAGCCGTTTTTCCGTTATAAGTCCGTGATGTTGAACCATTTCCGCAAACGAAAGTGGAAACATTTGATACTGCCATTTCCGCCCTGTCAGAGGTTCATTTACATTGTTCGCCAAATCAAAGGCAGAACTGCCCGTTGCTATAAGTTGAACGTCTTTTATTTGGTCGGTTATAAGTTTCATCCGCAATCCAATGTCTTTTATCCTCTGTGCTTCATCAATGACAACAATTTTATTCTGTCCGAATTGTTTTTTCAATCCGTCAACCGAAGCATTCTCAAACATCTTTTGAACATCCAGTTCATCACCATTCAACCATAAACATTCGTTACTTTTTGAAACCAAATCATTCAGTAACGTTGTTTTTCCTACTTGTCGCGCACCTAACAACAGCAATGCCTTTCCCGAAAAAAGTCGATTCTCAACAACATCTTGTAGTAGTCTTTTTATCATAATCAGCAATTTTATGCCTCAAATATATAACTTTTTTGGAATCAATTCCTAAAAAGATATAACTTTTCGGGAATCAATTCCTAAAAAGTCATGTTTTTATAATCCGAGTCACAAGCCGTTAATCGGTTTCTAAACTTGAAAAAGCGACTTTTTTTCCGCACTAAAAATGCTGGTATTCGTCGCGGTCGGATTACAAATCCGACCGAACAGGGGAAATAAAAATTTTACTTTTTTACCAAAACCACTATAATGATTACGAATTTCTCGTAATTTTTCAAAATAAACTACATTTTAAAACATTTTCTTTGTATTATATTTAGTTTTGTTATAATTTTGCCTTGTTTTAATTAAAATATGTAAGAATAATAACGTAAATTATAACGAAATGGAAAAAAGATGGTATGTATTTATGGGTATTTTGTTGGCAATCACAGTGGTTGGCTGTTTTGTGCCATCGCAACCAGACATTTGGACATTGAGCGACAATATCAATCTTGCCGATGTGGCATGGCTTCTGACGGCAACAATTTTCGTGCTGATGATGACTCCGGGACTGTCGCTGTTCTACGGTGGTATGGTTCGCAAGAAAAACATCATTTCTACGATACTGCAAAGTATTGTGGCAATGGGACTTATCAGTGTGATTTGGGTGTTCTGCGGATTTAGTCTTGCCTTTGGAGACGATTTGGGCGGAATAGTTGGTAATCCAGGCACGTATTTCTTTATGCACAACGTGGGCGGTCAGGCAACGGACAAACTTTCAACGCAGTTGGGATTGACGATACCGCTTGCTCTGTACGCTCTGTTCCAGATGAAGTTTGCCATCATCACGCCGTCGCTTATCACGGGCTCGTTTGCCGAACGCGTGCGTTTTTCGGGTTATATGGTGTTTATGGCATTGTTCTGTTTGTTCATTTATTGTCCCCTCGCCCACTGCACATGGCATCCCGACGGCTTGTTCGCTCAAATGCACGTAAAGGATTTTGCAGGCGGAATAGTAGTTCACGCCTCTTCGGGTGTGGCTGCCCTTGTAGGCGCATTGTTCTTGGGGAAACGTCGTAATTTGGAATCGCAACCAGCAAATATCCCGTATGTGGTTTTAGGTGCGTCAATGTTGTGGCTTGGTTGGTTCGGTTTCAACGCAGGTTCGAGTCTTGCAGCCAACGAAGTGGCAGTAAAAGCATTCCTAAACACGAACACTGCCGCGGCAACGGCAATGCTTACGTGGCTGTTCTTCGACGGAATCCGTGGCAGAAAACCGTCGGCTATGGGTGCGTCGGTCGGCGGCGTCGTGGGCTTGGTTGCCATCACTCCTTCGGCTGGCTGGGTAAGCACTTCGGAAAGTGTGCTGATAGCATTCGTCACGACGCTTATTTGCAACGCGGCATGCTACATTAAGAATAAGAAAACTGCCGTTGACGATGCACTCGACGTATTTCCAACCCACGGATTGGGCGGTATTGTCGGTACGTTACTGACAGGAATCTTCGTCTATAAATACGAACCAGAATTGGCGGAAGAAGGCGTTACGCATATGCAATTCTTTGTAAACCACGTGATTGCTGTTGTTGTGGTGTTTGTTTACACCTTCGGTGTTTCGTATGGATTGTATTGGATTACAAACAAGATGATTCCGATGCGTGTGGGTGCCGATTGCGAGGAAATCGGTCTTGACCGTAGCCAGCACAACGAACATTACGGCCGTCTTCGCGAAATTGCCGAATACGACGAGAAGAATTTGGAGATTTAGTTACTCCTTGTTTTTCGTATCAATCACAATGGTAACTGGACCGTCGTTGAGTAACGAGACTTTCATGTCGGCTCCAAATTCTCCGGTAAGAACCTTACCTTGAAATTCGGATTGCAACTGTTTGATGAATGCCTCGTACATAGGAATAGCTTTCTCGGGACGAGCAGCTCGAATAAACGATGGTCGGTTTCCTTTCTTGGTACTCGCAAAAAGTGTGAATTGGCTTATTAAAAGAATGTCGCCATGAACATCGTCAAGCGACAAGTTCATCAACTGATTCTCGTCTTCAAACACACGCATACGGGCGATTTTCCCCGAAAGCCACTGAATATCCTCATCGGTATCGGTGTCTTCAATACCTAACAGCACCAAAAAACCTTTGCCTATCTCGGACTTGACGTTACCTTCAATCGTCACCGAAGCGTGCGAAACTCGCTGAACAACTGCTCTCATTATAGTTCGGCACTTTTTGCTTCAACACCTGCAACAGTCTTGGTAATAAGCCCTTGCAACACTGTTCCCGGACCAACTTCAATGAATTGCGTGAAACCGTCGGCAGCCATATTTTTCACGATTTGTGACCAACGTACAGGCGATGTAAGTTGTGCGATAAGATTTGCCTTGATTTTTTCAGGGTCAGTATATGGTTTTGCATCAACATCTTGATAGATAGGACATTGTGGCACGTTGAATTTCGTTGTGGCAATCGCCTCTTCCAACTCTTTTCGTGCCGGTTCCATCAATGGCGAGTGGAATGCACCGCCAACCTGTAATTTTATTGCTCTTTTTGCACCTTTTTCCAAAAGAATCTTGCACGCCTCGTCTATCGCCTCGTTTGTTCCCGAAATCACCAATTGTCCCGTACAGTTGTAGTTAGCAGGAACCACGATTCCGTTGATTGACGCACACACTTCTTCTATAACGGCATCGTCCAAACGAAGAATTGCCGCCATTGTTGAGGGATTTTGCTCACACGCTTTCTGCATTGCCATGGCACGTTTCGATACCAAGACCAAACCGTCTTCGAACGACAACGCTCCCGAAGCAACCAATGCCGAGAATTCACCGAGCGAGTGTCCGGCAACGCCTTCTGGCTGAAATTTGTCGCCCAATGCTTTTGCCAAAATAACCGAATGCAAGAACACCGCAGGTTGCGTCACTTTTGTTTGTTTCAAATCGTCGGCACTGCCTTCAAACATTATATCGGTAATGCGAAAACCAAGAATTTCGTTGGCTTTCTCAAACAATTCTTTAGCCACAGGAATCGTGTCGTACAAATCCTTACCCATTCCTGTAAATTGTGCCCCTTGACCTGGGAAAACGTATGCTTTCATAATTTTTATTTTTTTGTAGAGACGCGCCATGACACGTCTCTACGATTGTATCAATGTAATTTTGAATTCACCAACAACATAAATTCCTCTCTCGTTTCTTTTCTATTAAAAGCCCCCGTGAATGCCGATGTTGTGGTCGTAGAATTTTGTTTCTGTACGCCTCGCATTTGCATACACAAATGTTGCGCTTCAATAATCACGGCAACGCCAAGCGGGTTCAAGGTTTCTTGTATGCAGTCGCGGATTTGCACGGTCAATCGTTCCTGAACTTGCAGGCGGCGGGCATAAACCTCAACCACACGGGCAATCTTGCTCAATCCCGTGATGTAACCGTTAGGAATGTACGCAACGTGTGCCTTGCCAATAAAAGGTAACAAATGATGTTCGCACATTGAATAGATTTCAATGTCTTTCACCAAAACCATCTGCTGATATTCTTCTTTGAACATTGCCGAACGAAGAATTTCCTTCGGATCACAGTTGTAACCTTGCGTCAGAAACTGCATGGATTTTGCCACGCGCAACGGCGTTTTGAGCAAACCTTCGCGTTCCACATCTTCGCCAAGCAACGACAATGTTTCTTTATATAATTCCGCCAAACGATTGGTTGTCGCGTCATCAAACGATTCTATTTTTTGATAACTGCCATCGTACTGGGTTGGAAGTCCGTTGTTGTATATTTCCATTACAATAAAATTTGTGCGTAAAAATAATATAATTAGCTAAACAATTATGATTTTGCCCAGAAATCATAATAATTGAACCATTGCTCAGGATATTTTCGTATGGTTTCTTCTAATTTCTCAACATATTGTCTTCCAATATATTCCGCCTTTTTTACTGACGATTTTTCATTTTCAAGATGATTCAGTCTATACACGTAGCCGTGATACGAAAGGCCTTTTTCTTTCATAATGAAAACGGCAAACACGGGAGCTTCCATTTGCGTGGCAAGTCGGAATGTACCAATGGGGAAATGTGCCTCGCTGCCAAGGAAATTACACGAAAAATATTTCGGACTACCCCACAAACGGTCACCGTGAAGTGTTACAATCTCTCCGTTCTCAACGGCTGATTTTATTGCAAATAAATGCGACATATCGTTCGATACGGGTATCAATTTAAGATGTGATTTTTGGAATGCTTCGGCTCTATGTTGACTAAATGCTTGTGTTTCACCACCATAAACAACACCATTCAGTTCCTTCTTGTCTTGGTGCAGACAGAGACCTGCCGCTTCAAAATTACCTATATGCGCACTAACCGTAATGAATCCACTTGGCAAATCAATTGCTTGGTTGAAAATGTCGAGATTATCGACCGAAACCTTGAACTGACTCGTGTTGCCCGCAAGCAACGCAAACTTGTCCAACACAACCTGCCCGAAAATAATGTGATTTTTGACCGTTGCCCAAAATGCCTGCCAACGAGTTTTTCCCAAATGCTCGTGGAAAAACGACATCATCGCCTTGTAACCCTTGCGACCAAAAAGTAAGTAAAAAGGTATGATGAGATACAGTACTGGATACAAAAACGATACTCGGACTTTTTTCAAAAAACCGAATAAAAATTTTTGTCCAAAAGAACCGCCACCGGTTTTTCCAGTCCATTGACGGCTATCAGTCATCTTATTGTAGTTTGCTTGCTATATAATCGTAGAACTGAGAAAGTGTTCTCACATCTTTCATTTCTTCGGGTTTGATTTTGAAACCGAAATGGCTTTCCACGATTACAACAATATCGACAAAGTCAAGACTGTCGATGCCCAAATCCTCTTTCAAACGTGCGTCGTCATTGATTTTTTCGGCATCAACCTCTATTTCTTCTACTAAGAACTCGTTTGTAATCTTAATAATTTCCTCGCGTGTCATTTTGTATAATTTTGTGTTGCAAAGGTAAGAGTTTGTTTTGAAATAACAATTAAGAATTAAAAATTAAGAATGAGGAGATGGCTGAGTTTTTAATTGAAATTGAGAAATGACAACTGAAAGTTGGTGTTTGACGTAATGTATTTCGCAAAAAAACCGTATCATTGCAAACGCAAAACGAAAAGTAATGGTGTTTTTACAGGTTCACTATGGAATTAATAGAGCAGTTATTTAAAGTATTGCCATTCCTTGCGAGTCTTTTTTGGACAATTTATCTCGGAATACATCTACGGGATCGCGATAATGCCCAAAAGACATTGTTCCTCTTTATGTTGATTGATTCAGGATTGTTCCTGTGCCACGCAATTTATTATAACAGTGCTTTGTGTACGCACTACACGGCGTGGGATTTGCTCTACTTTTTCTGCTCCACTTCAATTTTCCCGACGTATTATTTATACGTTCTTCGCCTGACCGACGGTTTGAAACCGACTCTCAAGCAGTTTTCACTCCTCTATGCACCGCCCTTGTGTATGTTTTTGTTCGTTCTGGTGGGATATGTTTACGATTTGCCCCGACAGCAAGGAGACTTCTTGGCCGGCATCATTCGGGTAAGTCAGCTGGTTGTGGTGGGCATTCTCTCGTTCCGAAGACTCTACAATTATGATTTGAAGATTCGTAACTTCTATTCGTCAATCGACGACAAGACGGTGAAAAGTACCATTGTGATATCACTCCTGTATTTTTTGGCGGCAATCTGTTCGGTGATTCTGTCGGTACTCGGACGGGAATGGTTCATTGGCTCATTTATACTTTGTGTGCCGTCGTTAGTTTTTACAATCCTCACAATTGCTTTCGGATACATTGGAAGCAAATATACGTTCAAGGTTGAACAGTTCGACCGCGATGCCAACGGAGGAGACAACGGAACCGACGAACAGGAAGACTATCTGTTCTCGTCGATAGAGACAGTTCTGAAAGAACAACAACTGTTTCTGCAACAGGGATTTAACATAAATGAACTTGCCACGGCGGTAGGAAGCAACCGAACGTATGTTTCGGAGTCGATAAACAAGCACTACGGCGGAACGTTTTCCGATTTTGTGAACCACTATCGGGTGAAATATGCCCAAAATCTTCTACACGAGGGTACATACTCTATTGGCGACATTGCATCTATGGCAGGGTTCTCAAGCATAGAATCGTTCCGCAGAAATTTCAAGAACGAAACTGGCATGGCACCTTCACAATGGAAGTGATGAATAATGCTCAATGCATAATGAACAATTCACAATTATTTTGTTAGCATGACTTTCGTTTTATCAAGTTTATCCCGGATAACAAAAATAAATAGTTATTCTCCATCTTGTGAAAGATGTGAAATACAATAAAGTAAAGCGAGTTTCAAAGGCCGCCACGTTGTGGTTGCCTTTTTTGTGTGTATGGCGGTGGCATGAATAAAAAACTCGTATCTTTGCATTGTAACTAATTATAAAAGGTTAATGCAAATGATTAAATACGTTTTAACGAAAAAAAGAAGTTAATATGAAAGCGAAAAAAGAAACACTACACGCACAAGGAATAGAAATTGGAATTTACACCACTGATTTTGAAAACGAGTTTATCTCCCTCACGGATATTGCAAAATATAGGAGCTCGGATCCAAGAATTACTATTCACACTTGGCTTAGAAGTCGCGATATTGTTGAATTTTTAGGATTATGGGAGAGTTTGCATAATATGGATTTTAAACGTAGTGATTTCGATACGTTTAAAAAAGATGTTGGTAGCAACGCATTTACATTTTCTATTAAAAAATGGAATGAAGAACTTAACGGCCGAGGCATAATAACAAAGTCGGGACGCTATGGCGGCGGTATTTTTGCTCACTCTGATATTGCTTTGGAATTTGCTTCGTGGCTTTCTCCAGAATTTAAACTGTATATAATAAAGGACTATAAACGACTGAAAGCCGATGAAAATAGTCGGTTGTCGCTAAATTGGAATTTGAACCGGGAACTGTCAAAACTCAATTACAAGATACATACCAGTGCAATAAAAGAAAATCTGATATTACCCGAATTGACAATAGAACAGAAAAATTATGTGTATGCAGACGAAGCTGATATGTTGAATGTGGCAATGTTTGGAAAAACAGCCATGCAGTGGAGAAAAGATAATCCGAATGCAAAAGGAAACATTCGTGATTATGCGACTATTAGTCAACTTCTGGTACTTGCTAATCTTGAAAGTTATAATGCTATTTTAATTGAACAGGGTGTTGAGCAGGAAAAACGTCTTGAATTGTTGCGACGGACGGTTATAAAACAATTGACAACAATATCTCAAATGGATTTATCCTTAATAAAATTACAAAAAGGTAATCCAAAATCTATTTTGTGAAAACTGTAAATCGAGTTTCAAAGGCTGCCACGAAAGTTGGCTACTTTTTGTGTAAAAATATTGCCTTTGTAACCTACTGTGTATTAGTTGATTGTGAATATGACCGATTCCGAATTTCACCCCTAAGAAAAATTTTTCTCATTGATAATGAATTATTTACGAATAAAAATGAGTCTAAAGTGAATCTCGTTTGTTCTTTGTAAAAATACAACTTGCTGTATGTCAGTAGATTGTTAATTTGACCGATTCAAAAAGTTGAGTTTCTTTTTCCCTCAAAACCTTATGGGTATTGGCTTTGCGGTGTGGGGCGAAATTATTTGCCTTTAATTTTTTTTGCATCGAATAAAAAAAATAATTTTGTAACGCTTGCTTGTAAAAAAGAAGCATAGTAAAACTAATTTTTAAACTCAAATTCATAGGTTTAAAAACATACAGATGATGGGGTATTATAATTTCTTGAATATCAATAAGATAGCTATTGAGGGGGGGGGTAAAATCCGCCTTGCTGATTTCATGAATTTTAATATAAGCGCTTTCTCCATGCGTGTGGGGAAGGCGTTTTTTGTTGGTTGATGGTTAAACGGTAACAAATATTATAAGTATGATGAAAAGGATTTTAACAACAATGACAATGGCGGCGATGATGTCGGTTGCGTCGTTTTCCCAAAGTTCGGTCGTAAGTGCCGGCGGCGAGGCCACAGGTGACGGCTCGGTGAGCTTTTCGGTGGGACAGACCGCCTACATGACGGCTGCGAACGAAAACGGAAGCCTGTCGCAGGGCGTGCAGCAGGCATACGTAATCACCGAGGAGACGGGCATCGAAATCACTCAGATTCAATTGCGTGCGTTCCCGAACCCGACCAACGACGTGCTCAACCTTACAATTGACGGTGGCGACTTCAAAAAAATGACGTATGCCCTCTACAACAACACGTCAAAACTGATGACAAAAGGTTCCATAAATGGTTCTGAAACGCAGATTTCAATGGGTGCATACAAAGCGGGCGTGTATTTTCTTGAGGTGAAGGCCGACGGGAAGGCGGTGAAACGGTTTAAAGTGGTTAAGAATTAGTATTAATGTACAATTCACAATGCATAATGCACAATGTACAATTCACAATGTATGTGGGGATGTGTCCTTACAATGAATAGAATAAACAAGTGTCACATTAATTAAATAAAAACAACGATGAAAAGATTCATTACATTTCTTGCGATATTGATGGCAACGGTGCTGTCGGTGTTCGCACAAATTCCACAGACGATGAGTTATCAGGCAGTTGTGCGTGACGGCGACAACGCTTTGGTGATTTCGAAAGCTGTAAGTATTGAACTGAGCATACTGCGTGGCTCCGACGAGGGCACCGTGGTGTATGCCGAAAAACACGATGCGACCACCAATGCCAATG
The DNA here is from genome assembly GCA_017642535.1 of Bacteroidales bacterium. GTDB lineage: Bacteria > Bacteroidota > Bacteroidia > Bacteroidales > UBA1715 > UBA1715. The sequence goes on from JAGCOW010000020.1 coordinate 11,664, forward strand.
GTTTGATTTCGTTGGAGTTGGGAAACGGAGAACAAATCTCCGAAACGGCGTTCTCGCAGATTGACTGGAGCGCGGGACCATATTTCGTGAAGACAGTTGCCGAATTTGACGGCAAAACCGTTACGGGCGTAACGCCAATGCTTACGGTTCCTTATGCGAAGTTTGCAGAAAAGGCAGGCAACATTCCCGATTTGACGGATTATGCCAAGAAATCGGATATTCCCGAAAGTGCAAATCTTGAAGGATATGTGAAAAGCGAAGTCCTGAACGACTACGCAAAGTCAGCCGACGTTGACAACACATACGTGAAAAAAGCAGAAATGCCCGCAACTCTTGAAGATTACGCAAAGAAAAGCGACATTCCCGAAAGTGCGAATCTCGAAAATTATGTAAAAACAGAGGATTTGGCGGACTATGCCTTGAAATCGGAAATTCCGACGGAAGCAAATCTTGACGGCTATGTAAAAACCGAAGAATTGAACGACTACGCAAAGACTGCCGATGTGGAACAGACCTATGCTAAAAAGGACGAACTTCCAACTGAGGTTGACCTGAGCGACTATGCAAAGAAATCGGACTTGGACGGTTTTGCTACTACGGCAAAAATGAACGACACTTTGAACGTGTACGCAAAATCAACCGATGTTTCGGGAAATTATGTCACAAAAGAAGAATTTGAAAACTATGTGCTTTCGGGCGGACAAGCTGACGCAATTGATTTGAGCGTATATGCCAAGTCGGCCGACGTGAATGCGGCTCTTGCCGAACTGGAAGGCAAAATTCCTGCCGAACAGGATTTGACAAACTATGCCACAAAAGAAGAATTGAACGCGTTGAACATTCCAAGCGTGGAAGGTTTGGCAAGCGAAACCTATGTGAACGAGCAAGTTGCGGCTATACAGATTCCGTCGGTTCCAACCAAAGTGAGCGACCTTGAAAACGACGCAAACTACATTACATTAAACGATGTGCCTGCAACTGATTTAACGGACTACGCAAAATCTGCCGATGTTTCGGCAACCTATGTCACAAAAGAAGAATTTGAAGACTACGTGCTTTCAGGTGGACAAGCTGACGCAATTGACTTGAGCGTATATGCCAAGTCTGCCGACGTGAATGCGGCTCTTGCCGAACTGGAAGGCAAAATTCCTGCCGCACAAGATTTGAGCGGCTATGCGACAAAAGAAGAGTTGAACGCGTTGAACATTCCGAGCGTGGAAGGTTTGGCAAGCGAAACGTATGTGAATGAGCAAGTTGCGGCTATACAGATTCCAACCGTTCCAACCAAGGTGAGCGATTTTGAAAACGACGCAAACTACATCACATTGAGCGATGTACCTGCAACTGATTTGAGTGCCTATGCGACAAAAGAAGAATTGAACGCATTGAACATTCCGAGCGTGGAAGGTTTGGCAAGCGAAACGTATGTGAACGAGCAAGTTGCAGCTATACAGATTCCAACCGTTCCAACCAAAGTGAGCGATTTTGAAAACGATGCAAACTACATCACATTGAGCGATGTCCCTGCTACTGATTTAACGGGATATGCTACTACAGCAAAAATGAACGACACTCTCAAAGCATATGTGCTTAAAAGTGAAATTGGTACTCCAAGTTTGGATGGCTACTATTCGAAAGACGAAGTTGATGCTTTACTGGCTGAAATGAACGAACGTTTTGCCGCATTGAGCGAATTTGTTGAGGCTTCGAAGAACCCGAAACTTTCAAAACCTACTATCTATAAAAATGAAACAACGTATATAACGCTTTATGCAAAAATTACTTCGGCTGGTTTTGGTGACATAATCGAACGTGGCTTCGTATGCTCAAGAACGCCGAACCCGACCGTGACCGACAACGAACAGAAAGACGTTTCTTCGGGAACATCCGTTGATGAAAATTATTACGGCACTTTCGATTATTTGGCTTCTGGCTACACGTATTACATCCGTGCATACGCAACCAGTTCCACTGGCACAGGTTACAGCGAATCAATTACTGTAACCACTACGCTTAGAGCTCCCGAAATTAACTCGGGCAGTTATAGCGATGTTACAGCGGAATCGTTCGTAATGCACTCAAGTGTGAAATTCGAAGCACAGATTACTCAGTGGGGATTTTGCTACTCAACTACAAACGAATCTCCTACCACTTCTGACGACAAAGTTACGGTTGACGTGGCAGGCACAGATTTTGAAGCAACTATAACTGGTTTGACACCAGGAAAAACCTACTACGTTCGTCCGTTTGCGAAAAACTCAATGGGTACGACATACGGCAGCACATATACTGTGACTACGCAGGCTGTTCCGCCAACTGTTGAAGGACTTTCGACAACTGAGGTCGCAGGCAAGTCATTCAAGGTGACAGCTGAAATTGCATTCAATGGCGGTGCTCATATAACGGCAAAGGGATTCTGCTATTCAATGAGCGAAAATCCTACTATTGAAGATTCTAAAGTTACGGGCGAACAAGCCGAAGGCGACAACTTTATTGCCGAAATAACAGGACTTTCGCCAGTTACAACTTACTATGTACGTGCATACGCTACAAACTCTGCTGGAACTTCATATAGTGAACAGATAACGGTTACAACGACTGCTGTTCTTGCTACCGTTGCAGAGGTTACAAGTTCCGACATCACAGGCGTTTCATTCAAAGTTGCATCGGAAATTACCGATAACGGCGGAGCGGAAGTAACCGAAAAAGGATTCTGCTACTCTACAACTGAAAATCCTACGATTGACGACACTAAAATTGCAGTTGACGGTAATGATTTTGAAACGACGATTGAAGAACTTGCAAACGGCACAACTTACTATGTGCGTGCATACGCTATGAACTCTGTTGGAACAGCATACAGCGACCAAATTTCAGTCCTTACGTTGGCACCTGCTATCCTTGCAGATGTTACAAGTGATGAAATTACTGGCGTTTCATTCAAAGTAACCTCTTCAATCACTGCAAACGGCGGCGCTGAAGTAACCGAAAAAGGATTCTGCTACTCAACAACAGAAAATCCAACGATTGAAGATTCTAAACAAACCGTTGACGGCGATGATTTTGAGGTTACGATTGAAGAACTTGCAAACGGCACAACTTACTATGTGCGTGCATACGCTATGAACTCTGTTGGAACAGCATACAGCGACCAAATTTCAGTTCTTACGTTGACTCTTGCTACGGTTGCAGATGTTACTTGTTCTGACATCACGGGCGTTTCATTCAAGGTTTCGTCTTCAATCACTGCAAACGGCGGTGCTGAAGTTACTGAAAAAGGGTTCTGCTACTCGACAACCGAAAATCCTACGATTGAAGACTATAAAAAGGCTGTTGACAGTGACGAGTTTGCAACTACGATTACAGGACGCACAAACGGCACGACCTACTACGTGCGTGCGTATGCTGTAAACTCCGTTGGAACGGCATACAGCGAACAGATTTCAATTCATACATTAGCACCTGCCACGGTTGCTGATGTAACAAGTTCTGACATTACGGGAGTTTCATTCAAGGTTTCTTCTGAAATTACTGCCGATGGTGGTGCTGAAGTGACAGAAAAGGGATTCTGCTATTCAACAAACAAAAATCCAACGGTTGCAAATACTAAAAAAGTTGTTGACAGTGATGAATTTGAAGTTACAATTGATGAACTTGCAAATGGCACAACCTACTATGTACGCGCATATGCTGTGAACTCTGTTGGAACAAGTTACAGTGCTCAAGAAACGGTGAAAACATTGACTCTTGCTACGGTTTCTAACATAACAAGTTCCAGCATTACAGCAACTTCATTTGTCGTTTCGTCTGAAATAATCGATAACGGCGGTATAGAAGTTTCCGAGAAAGGATTCTGCTACTCAACAACCGAAAATCCAACGGTTGATGATAACAATTACGTAGTTGAAGGGAGTGGATTTTCTGCAACAATCGAAAACCTCTCTCCTGGAACTACATATTATGTCCGTGCGTATGCAGTGAACTCTGTAGGAATACGTTATAGTACACAAAAGATCGTAACAACAAGTGCCGTTCTTGCTACAGTAACAACTGCAACAAGTTCCGAGATCACAGGGGGATCATTCAAAGCTTCTTCTGAAATTACCGATAATGGTGGTGCTACAATAACCGAAAAAGGGTTCTGTTACTCAACAACAAAACAAAATCCTACGACATCTGATAACTATGTTATAGTATCGGGCGATGATTTTGAGGCAACTATCGAAAATCTTTTGCCTATAACAACTTATTATGTACGTGCGTATGCAAGAAATTCTGCAGGAACGGCATACAGCGAGCCGATAACAGTTACGACATTAAATGGTCCAGCGGTAATTTCAATTGTGACCAGTTATGAAATAACAGAGACAGAGTTTAAAGTCTTTTCTGCAATAACTTCCAACGGCGGAGCGGAAGTAACCGAAAAAGGATTCTGTTATTCAACAAGCGAAAATCCTACGACAGCCGACACAAAACTTGTAGTGGAAGGAGATGATTTTGAGACTACAATCCAAGGACTTGTGGCAGGTGAAACTTACTATGTGCGTGCGTATGCTGTAAATTCGGAAGGTACGGGATACAGTAATCAAAAAACATTAAAGTCAACGCCTGTCGGTGGAATAAAGAATGCAGTATTTTCTGTTTCTGCTACCAAGCAGGTACAATTCTCGCAAGGAAATTTGCAATACAATGCAGTGCAAGGAACACACGATTGTGCCGATGGGACTACAAAACAAGGAACATGGCGTTTTGCAGAAAACCAATATGATGTGATTGGTGCAGATAATGCAAACATTTCCTCAACCTACGATGGTTGGATAGATTTATTCGGATTTGGAACCTCTGGGTATAGTTCTAACACTCAGCCATATAGCTCTAGTACGAGTCAATATGATTATCCATATTATTCTCTAACGTCTGGTGATTGGGGTGTTTATAATGCCATCTCCAATGGTGGAAACCAAGCAGGGTTGTGGCGTGGACTTACAGTAACGGAATTGTCTTACTTGTTTTCCCAAAGAAGTGATGCTAACAATAAACACGGTATAGCAACTTTAAATGGTATATTAGGTATTGTTTTGTTGCCTGACTATTGGACACAACCAGAAGGCGTTAGTTTTATTCCTGCTCCTAGCACTTATGAAAACGGAAGTCTTTATGAGAAACTATCAATAAACACATATTCCTATTCCGATTGGTCAGAAATGGAAGCTAATGGTGCCGTATTCCTTCCTGCGGCAGGTCACCGTGGAGGGAAGAATGTGGTTTATAATAATACCTTCGTTGCTTATGCGACGAGAAGTTGTTCTGGTACCTATGGTAAATGGCCTCACCAGTATATTCTTTACTACAGTCACCCAGAAGTCGGCTATAGTCCTAATTATTATTTTTATATAGATAATACTAAATATCAAACTGTAGATGGATTACCTATCCGTCTTGTACAAGATGTGGAATAAAAAATAAAGTAAATTGATTTTCAAAAGGAGCGGAAGAGATTCCGCTCCTTTTTTTGTGTGGTAATGGTGTAAATAAAAAAACTCGTATCTTTGCATTGTAACTAATTATAAAAGGTTAATGCAAATGATAAAAATTGAAGACGTGCAGGACAAGGTCTTGCAACTTCGCAACGAAAATGTGATTATTGATAGCGATGTGGCTACGTTGTATGGCGTACAAACAAAGGAAATCAATCAGGCAGTAAAAAACAATCCACACAAATTCCCCGAGGGATATGTTTTTCGGTTAACGAAAGATGAAAAATCCGAGGTGGTCAAAATTTTTGACCACCTTAATGGACTGAAGTTTAGTAAGATAGAACCAGTTGCCTTCACTGAGCGAGGTTTGTATATGCTTGCAACCATCTTAAAAGGCGAACAAGCTGTGCAAACAACATTGTGCATAATAGAAACATTCGTAAAAATTCGGGAACTTGCAAGGACCGTGGCTGCATTGCCGCAAACCGAGGACAAGACCGTCCAAAAATCACTTATGCAGAAAGGTGGCGAACTCATTTCCGACATTTTAGGCAACGACCTTAATCCATCAGAGTCGGAAACCGAACTGGAACTAAATTTCGCAATGTTGAAATTAAAACACAGGGTTGTAAGAAAGAAATAAATTGAGTTTTAGGAGTGGGAGTATTTCCGCTCCTTTTTTTATGTTTTTTTCAAAAAAGTTAATAACTTTCTCACTGAGTTTCTTGCTGAAAAAATCCCTTTTTCTATCTTTGCCGAAATAAAAAATGAGAATCACAATGACAACATTCTTAGACTGTAAAACGGGAGCAAATCCGATAAATAAAGTAGGAAAGATTGTTGTTTTTATTTAATAAGATGCGTTAGTTTTTTTCACTAACGCATTTTTTTTATTTAGGAAAGGTTAAAATAGTATAATTATGAAAGATCTAAAAAAAGTTCTGTTGTTGGGGTCTGGTGCTTTGAAAATCGGACAAGCAGGTGAGTTTGACTATTCTGGTTCGCAGGCATTGAAGGCAATGCGTGAAGAAGGTATCTCCACTGTGTTGATTAACCCGAATATCGCTACCATTCAGACTTCTGACGGTATCGCCGACAAAGTGTATTTCTTGCCAATTACTCCGTATTTCGTGGAGGAAATCATTAAAAAGGAAAAACCTGATGGAATCCTTTTGGCTTTCGGTGGACAAACGGCACTGAACTGCGGAACGCAATTATATCTTTCGGGCGTACTTGAAAAATATGGCGTAAAAGTTCTTGGAACTTCAGTTGAAGCCATTATGATTACCGAAGACCGTGACTTGTTCGTGAAGAAATTGAACGAAATTCAGGCAAAAACTCCTGCTTCACAAGCAGTTGAATCAATCGAGGATGCGTTGAAGGTCGCAAATCGTCTTGGCTTCCCAATCATGGTTCGTTCGGCATACGCTCTTGGCGGTCTTGGTTCGGGTATCTCAACCAACGAAAAAGAATTTGTTGATTTGTGCGAAAATGCATTGGCATACTCAAAACAAATTCTTGTTGAAGAATCGCTTAAAGGTTGGAAAGAAATTGAATTCGAAGTTATCCGCGATGCTAACGACCACTGTTTCACGGTTGTTCCTATGGAAAACGTCGATCCGCTTGGTATCCATACGGGTGAAAGTATCGTGATTTCGCCAATTATCACGTTGACAAAGGAACAAATTGAATTGTTGCAAAAGATTGCCATTCAAGTTGTTCGTCATATTGGTATCGTGGGTGAATGTAACATTCAGTTTGCATTCAATGCACAAACGAACGATTACAGAATCATTGAAATCAACGCTCGTTTGAGCCGTTCTTCGGCTTTGGCTTCAAAAGCGTCGGGTTATCCGTTGGCTTTCGTTGCCGCAAAATTGGCGTTGGGTTACACACTTGACCAAATCGGTGAAATGGGCACGCCAAACTCGGCTTACGTTCCGCCTTCGGTTGATTACATCATTGCAAAAATACCTCGTTGGGACTTGTCAAAATTCGTCGGCGTTGACCGCGAAATCGGTTCTTCAATGAAGTCGGTCGGCGAAATTATGTCTATCGGTAAATCATTCGAGGAAATTATGCAGAAAGGTCTTCGTATGATTGGTCAAGGCATGCACGGATTTGTTGGCAACAACGATTTGGAATTCGACGACTTGGACAAGGAATTGACGCATCCTACCGATATGAGAATCTTTGCAATTGCAAAAGCTCTCGAAAGTGGCTACACACCAGAAAGAATCGAGGAATTGACGAAAATCGACGTGTATTTCATCAAATGTCTTAAAAACATTGTTGACTACACGAAAGTTCTTTCAAAATACAATAAAATTGAGGATTTGCCAGCCGACGTGCTTGCCGAAGCAAAACGTCTTGGCTTTTCTGATTTCCAGATTGCCCGTTATGTAGAAAATCCGACTGGCACAATGGAAAAAGAACAACTTCGCGTTCGCGACGTGCGTAAGAAATTCAACATTCTTCCTGCCGTTCGCCGCATCAACACGGTTGCTTCGGAACACCCAGAGTTGACCAACTATTTGTATATGACTTACGGCGAAAAGGAACACAGCATCAACTATGCGTACAAAAACGACAAATCTATTGTCGTTCTTGGTTCTGGTGCATACAGAATCGGTTCTTCGGTTGAGTTCGACTGGTGCTCGGTAAATGCGATTCAAACGGCTCGCAAGTTCGGTTACAAGTCAATAATGATAAACTACAACCCCGAAACGGTTTCGACCGACTACGATATGTGCGACCGCTTGTATTTCGACGAACTAAGCTTTGAACGCGTACTTGACGTAATCGACCTTGAAATTCCGAAAGGCGTGATTGTGTCGGTTGGTGGTCAGATTCCAAACAATTTGGCTATGAAGTTGTATCGCCAGAATGTGCCAATTTTGGGAACGTCGCCAGTTTCAATTGACCGTGCGGAAAACCGTAACAAATTCTCGGCAATGCTCGACCAACTTGGCATTGACCAACCTCGTTGGGAAGCGCTTACAAGCTACGATGAAATCGACAAGTTCATTGACGAAGTTGGTTTCCCTGTATTGATTCGTCCTTCGTACGTGCTTTCGGGTGCCGCAATGAACGTTTGTTACGACAAAGACCAAATGCACACATTCCTTGGTGCCGCCGCAAAAGTTTCGAAGGAATATCCTGTTGTGGTTTCTAAATTCTTGCAAAATGCAAAAGAAATTGAATTCGATGCTGTTGCGAAGAATGGTGAAATTATTGAATACGGTATTTCTGAACATATTGAATTTGCGGGCGTTCACTCTGGTGACGCTACGTTGGTGTTCCCTGCACAAAACATTTATGTTGCAACGGCTCGCCGCATCAAACAAATCAGTCGCAAGATTGCGAAGGAATTGAACATCAGCGGTCCGTTCAACATTCAGTATCTGGCTAAGAACAACGATGTGAAGGTAATTGAATGTAACTTGCGTGCGTCACGTTCGTTCCCGTTTGTTTCAAAAGTTTTGAAACGTAATTTCATTGAAACGGCTACGAAGATTATGTTGGGCGAAACGGTTGAAAAACCTGATTCGGCTGTATTCGACGTTGACCACGTGGGCGTTAAGGCATCGCAATTCTCATTTGCCCGTCTTCACAGAGCAGACCCAATTTTGGGCGTTGATATGTCTTCGACTGGTGAAGTTGGCTGTCTTGGAACAACGTTCGACGATGCATTGTTGTCGGCGTTGTATTCTGTAGGATTCCACAAACCAGAAAAAGGAGTGTTGGTTTCGTCGGGCGACGTGAAAGGCAAGGTTGACTTGTTGGATTCTTGTAAATTGTTACAGGAAAAAGGATTGAAAATCTACGCAACAGCAGGAACGCAGAGATTCTTGGCAGAAAACGGTGTTACGGCAACGGCTGTAAATTGGCCAGACGAAACTCACGCACAGGAAGACATTACCGAATTGATGCAGGAACACAAGATTGACTTGGTTATCAACATACCAAAGAATCAAACTCGTCGCGAGCTGACCAACGGTTATAAAATCCGTCGTGCGGCAATCGATCACAACATTCCGTTGTTGACCAATGCCCGTCTTGCAAGTGCGTTCTTACACGCCGCTTGTTCAAAAGAAATGAGCGACATAGCAATCAAGAGCTGGCAGGAATACAATATTAATTAATAGTTAAGAATTAAGAATTAGGAATCTCTTTCAAAATCATATCAATATGGAAGAAACAGTAATCAAATTAGCGATTCAAAAAAGCGGTCGTTTAAGTGAAAAAACAATAGAATTACTTAAAAACTGCGGTATTAAATTCATTTCAAATTCCAGTCGTTTGAAAACGCAGGCGTTCAATTTCCCAATGGAAATTCTTTTCCTTCGCGACGACGACATTCCTGGTTATGTAGCCGACGGTGTTGCCGATCTCGGTATTTTAGGAATGAATGAAATTGATGAACAAAACGAAGACGTGAACATCATCAAGAAACTTGGTTTTTCAGGTTGCCGTTTGTCAATTGCCGTTCCTAACGCATTTGATTACAAAGACATACATTCTTTGGAAGGGAAACGTATTGCGACATCATATCCACGCATTTTGCAACAATATCTTACTGCAAACAATGTAAAAGCAGAAATTCACGAAATTAGCGGTTCGGTAGAAATTGCTCCAACCATCGGTTTAACCGATGCTATCTGCGATATTGTAAGCACTGGCGGAACATTGCTCAGCAATGGTTTGAAGGAAGTTGAGACTATCTACAAATCGGAAGCCGCATTGATTGGCAACAAACATCTTTCTGCCGAAAAAGAAGCTATTCTTGCAAAATGGATGCTTCGCATTGAGGCAGTGAAAGCAGCTTCAAGCAACAAATATATTTTGATGAACGTACCTAATTCTGCCATAGAAAAAGTAACAGCTTTGCTTCCTGGAATGAAAAGTCCTACAATTATGCCATTGAAAGAAGAAGGTTGGAGTTCGGTTCATTCGGTAATCAACGAGGACGATTTTTGGGATATTATTGAAAAAGTTCGCGAAGCTGGAGCTGAAGGTATTTTAGTATGTCCAATTGAACAAATGATACGATAATGAGTGTAGTAACAATTTGGTTGTTGTGTGGCGTTGCAGGATTGGCATTGGAACTGATTCTGCCAGGACTCATCGTACTATTTTTCGGGTGCGGTGCTCTTCTTACAGGAATTGCCACTTGGATTTTCCCATCGTTGCCAATCGAAGGTCAACTAATTATTTTTGTTGTAAGTTCGGTAGTGTTGTTGCTGGTTTTCAGAAAAATGCTTAGAAACCATTTCTTCAACAAATCAAAGGAAAGTGGTGACGAACTTGCCGACGAATACATTGGGAAAATAGCCGTTGCTACCAGCGATTTCGTATCAGGACGAGGCGAGGTGGAATTCAAGGGTGCAAAGTGGGAAGCTATTTCATCTGACGAAATACACACTGGTGACCAAGTTGTAATTACCAGTCGCGAAAGTATCAAATTGACGGTGAATAAACAATAAATCTTGTAGAGACGCCATAATATGACGTCTCTACATTTATGAATTTATTATTATTGTTGTAAAAACATTTTCTTACATTTGTCCGAAACATATAAAAAATTAAAATTATGGTAACAGTTCTTATCGCAGTCTGCATTCTTGCATTCTTTGTTCTTACAGGAAGTTTGAAAATCGTGCCTCAACGCGAGGCGTATATTGTTGAACGCTTGGGTAAATACCATCAAACCTTATTAGCAGGGTTTCACATCATTATTCCATTTATTGACCGTGTGGCTTACAAACATTCGTTGAAGGAACAGGCAATTGACGTGCCTTCACAAACGTGTATCACCCGTGATAACATTTCCGTGGAAGTTGATGGTATTATGTACCTTCAAGTAATGGATCCCAAAAATGCTTCGTATGGTATTGATAACTATGGCTTTGCATCTATCCAACTTGCACAAACCACAATGCGTAGCGTTATCGGTAAATTGGAACTTGACAAGACGTTTGAGGAACGCGATTCTATCAACGCCGTGATTGTTTCGGCTGTTGACAAGGCAAGCGATTCGTGGGGAATCAAGATTACTCGTTACGAAGTGAAGAATATCACACCTCCGCAAAGCATTAAGGATGCAATGGAAAAACAAATGCGTGCAGAACGTGAAAAACGTGCTATCATTGCCGAATCCGAAGGTACAAAACAAGCAAAAATCAATGTGGCTGAGGCAGCACGACAAGAATTGATTGCAAAATCGGAAGGTGAAATGCAGGCAAAAATCAATGTGGCTAATGCCGACAAACAAGAGCTGATTGCCCGTTCCGAAGGTGAAATGCAACGTAAGATTAACGAGGCATCAGGTAAGGCAAGCGAGATTGAGCAAATTGCAAAAGCAACAGCCAACGGTCTTCGTGAAATTGCTGCCGCCATTGGTTCCGAAAATGGTACCGAAGCTGTGAATCTCCGTATTGCCGAACAATATCTGAATGAGTTTGGAAAACTTGCGAAGGAAAACAACACAATGATTATTCCTCAAAATATGACGGACGTAAGCAGCGTACTTGCCACAGCAATGTCAGTCATTGAAAACACTAAAAAGAAATAATCCAGACATTCCCCAAGTTTGCGGGAGGAATGGCATAAAATTTGGGAATATTGATTTTAGTTATTTTCGAGAAAGGTTCTCAATGAAACGAGCTTTTGCAAATATTATCGTGTTTTTGTTACTATTCTCACTGTCGGGAATAGGACAAGACAATAATATTTTTGTCCGCAAGGAAAACAATCCAGAGCTCAAAGTTACGGTGACGGGCTATTTTGGCATAAGTCTTATGACTAGTTATACGGGTTTTATCCGTTATGGCTATATTCAGATAAAATCAACGGGAGAAGAGAAAATAACGTGGCTTTCGCGAGAACAATTCATTCAACAGGCAACAGGTCAAACTGTTTCCAAAGCCAATCCCGACAAAAAGAATTATCTGGAAGACTATGAAATAATGTGGCAATCGTTTGAAAATCTTTGGAAACTGCGTTACACGGAATATCCTTACGAAGGAAATCAGGAAAAGGGCTGGGCAGGTCGTGATTTTGCTCCGAGCGATGCACAATGGAGTTTCCTTAAACGCAATTATCACTATTCAAAACTCGACCAATTCTTGTATGGCGACGATATGTGGAAATTGGTAAAGGATTCGCAAGACCCCGATTGGCAAAATCAATATTCAAGCTTAAAATAGCACAAGAATGAAGTGGAATATCTTGTCATACGATTCTCCAAAAATAATGGGAATCCTCAACGTGACACCCGATTCGTTTTTTGATGGAGGTGCATATAACTCCGAGACGACAATACGAGAAAGAATACAGCAAATGTTGGTCGAAGGTGCCGACATTATTGACATTGGAGCATATTCTACCCGCCCAGGTGCCGAAGATATTTCGGAGCAAGAGGAAATTACCCGACTTCGTAAGGCATTGAACATCATTGTTAACGAATTCCCTGATATAAATGTTTCCATCGACACCTTTCGACTTGATGTGGTAAAGGCAATCTATGAGGAATATGGCGAATTTATGGTGAATGATATTTCAGGCGGTTGTTTCGACAGCGAGATGTTTCGTTACGTAGGCGAGAAAAATCTCCCATACGTATGTATGCATATGCAAGGAACGCCACAAACAATGCAGATTCATCCTCAATACGACGATGTTGTAAAAGATATTTTACTGTTTTTCAAAGAGAAAATTGTGCTCGCAAAACAATATGGCATATCACAATTTGTAGTGGATCCCGGATTCGGATTCGGGAAAACGGTTGAACAAAACTACGAGTTGATGAAAAATCTGCGGAAATTTGTTGATTTACACTACCCTATTTTGGTCGGCATTTCTCGCAAATCAATGATTCGTGCCACGTTAAATTGTTCTGTTGACGAAGCATTAAACGGAACTACCGTTCTCAATACCATTGCATTACAAAAAGGAGCACATATCATTCGCGTTCACGATGTGAAAGCGGCGAAAGAAGCTCTTACTCTTGTACAAAAGTGTTATTGATTACGCCTCCACTGCTGGTGCTGGCGTTGATTCCTGCGACTTCACAATAGATTGCGAGATGTTGATGACAAAGTCACCAATCTTCTCGTATAACGCAAAAATACTGCTATACAACGTACCTACTTCGTATGTGTAATCGCCTGATTTAAGGGCTTCTACGTGTACATCACGAAGAATGTTTCGGTAGTCGTTTATAGCATCTTCGGCTTCGTAGGCCGAAGTAATTTCAACGTCATCGTAGTTTTTATTCAAGTTCGCATCCATAATTTCCAAGGCATGACGAACGCAATCGAACATTTTTTGCAAATGTCCGTCATTATTTGCTCCGAACTCTACCCTTTGTTCACGTTGTGCTTTCTTCGTTATGGAAATGTGATAAATGCTGTCGCCAATACTTTCCAGATTATCAATAATACGGAGCATTGCACTGATTTTCTTGGAACCTTCCTTACTACCGATTGTCTCGGAAATATGCGTCAAGAATTTTGCAATTTCAATTTCCATCACATCGGTTAGTTCCTCATATTTCTTGATTTTTGCGAGGTAGTCAAGAAAATCATCTTCCGATTTCACCTTGTTCAGTTCGGGAAGATAATCGTACATTTTTAAAACACGTCGAGAAAAAAGTTGTATTTCCTGCTGGGCACTTTCCAAATCCAACTCTGACGTGCTCATAAAGTGACTTGGGATGTATTTCAATTTGAAAATTTCATCGTCTTCGGCAGGCGTTTTCACCATCCAGTTCACGATTTTGATGATTTGTGGGATGAACCAAACCAAAATCATCGTATTCACCACGTTAAAGAACGTGTGAAATATTGACAACGCCATAGGAATAGCCGTAGGATTGTAGCCGTCACCGTTTGGTAACGCATACGGGTCGGCACCAATAAAAGCAATCGTCATTTTTGCAATCAGCTGCATCAAAGGATAAAATACGACAAGCGTGATGACCACACCCAACACATTGAACACCAAATGGGCGCGTGCTGCTTTTTTTGCCATTGCATTTGCAACCATGGCTGCAAGATTTGCAGTGATTGTTGTACCAATGTTTTGTCCCATAACGAGAGCCACGGCAACGTCAAAGCCAATCCAGCCCTTGTAACACATTACGAGCGTGATTGCCATCATTGCGGCACTGGCTTGTACCAAACACGTCAATGCTGCCCCTATAACGATAAACAGTAAGATTGAAAGATACCCATAGTTCGAGAGTGTTCCCAATGTTTCCAAAAAATGTGGATATTCTTCAAGGTTTGGCATCGCATTTTGCAAAAATTGTAAGCCGATAAGAAGAAACGCAAGTCCTATGACAAACTCGTGAATAGATTTGAGTTTGTCTTTTTTCATAAACATGAACGGCAATACAATTGCAACGGCAATAAGAGGAAAACTAAGAGCCCCGCTTGATTCGCCAAGACCGAACAACGAAATAATCCACGCCGTTACCGTTGTTCCTATGTTTGCACCCATAATCACGGCAATTGCACCCGCAAGCGACAACAAGCCAGCGTTCACAAAGCTCACAACCATAACGGTAGTTGCCGATGACGACTGAATAGCCGTGGTGACAATCGTACCCGTTAAAATACCTCGTATTGGTTTGTCGGTCATTTTTGCAAGAATCGTACGCATCTTGCTACCTGCCAATTTCTGCAAACTATCACTCATCAACTTCATTCCGTAGAGGAACACGCCCAAAGCACCGACAGCGACGAGAAGAATCTTGAGTATGGTTAAAAACGTATCCATATTTCGCCTTTTTGATAATGCGAAATTATGTTTGTTGTGTTACCTGTATGTTAATCAATGTTAAGTTTTTGTTAAGTTTTGTTATGAAAACTTATTCTTTGTGTCGGGCTTTCAATTCCCGTGCAAGGTCTTCGATTCTCAGTCCTTTTTCGGTAAGCAAGACAATAAGGTGATAAATCAAATCGGAGGTTTCGTACAATAACTGTTCTTTTGTTCCTCCTGTGGCTTCAATTACCGTTTCAATGGCTTCTTCACCTACTTTCTGCGAAATTTTGTTGATACCTTTGGTAAACAATTTTGTAGTATAGGAACCCTCGGGCATTTCTTTTTTACGACGTTCTATAAAGTCTTGTAAATAAGAAAGAAACGCCAAATCCTCAATATTTTTTTCGCCAAGGAACGTGTCTGCTCCCGTAGTTGAACCGTCAGGCAATGCAAGAATAACGATGGCGGAACCATCTTCGTTACAAATAATGGAATCCACTGCAATAGGTTTGTTATATTCTCCTCCTGTAAGTAATTTGCTTTGCTGCGTTTTTTTATCAAATAGATATATTTGATTAGATTCTTTCATTTTTGTGAAAGTTTCTTCATTAACATATCCGACAGAAAGTATCTTTTTTGTTCTCGTATCTTGCACAACGGTTTGTACAAGTCCGTCATTTACAGTGAAATTTGGTTCCATTTAATTTTTTTGCAAAAATAGTTGATACTTTGAAATGACACAAAAAAGTAGAATTAAAAATTAAAAGTTTCGATATGGGTTGCTGAAACTAAAAAAAGTATATTTGCAGATATGGAAGAGGGAATTTCGTTATCGGAACTTGCAAAGTTGATTGAACAAGGTTTGCAAAAATCCTTGCAACCTTCGTATTGGATTGTTGCCGAAATTAGTGAAATTCAAGCAAATAGGAATGGCCACTGCTATTTGGAATTGATTGAAAAACCCGAAGACGAACAAAACCCCGTTGCCAAAATGCGAGCAATAATATGGGCGAATGTCTATAAACTTATGGATCCGTATTTCGAGTCGGAAACGGGCTCGCATCTTTCTGTGGGAATGAAAATTATGGTACTTGTTTCGGTTACGTATCACGCACTTTACGGTTTAAGTTTGCTGATTACCGACATAAATCCCGTTTACACGATTGGCGAAGACGAACAGCGACGATTGAAAATTATCCGTCAACTGGAAGAAGAAGGAATTATGGACTTGAACAAAGAAATTCCGCTTCCTACGGTCATTCAACGAATTGCGGTGATTTCGTCACCCACAGCTGCCGGGTTTCAGGATTTTATGAATCAACTGAATTACAATCAATATGGATTCAAATTCAGCACGACCCTGTTCCCCGCCGCGATGCAGGGCGTTGACGTAGAATCGAGCATTGTGAGCCAGTTGGATGCCATTTTTAAGCGAGAAGGTGAATTCGATGCTGTGGTGATTATCCGTGGCGGTGGAGCACGAACCGATTTGCGTTGGTTCGACAATTATAACATTGCGGCAAATGTGGCTCAATTCCCACTTCCCGTAATTACCGGAATTGGACACGATAAAGACCAGTCCATCACCGACTTGGTGGCAAACACATCGCTGAAAACTCCGACTGCCGTTGCGGAATTCATTATCAGTACTGCCGCCGAATATGCCGAAGAATTAGAGTGTTATCAAGAAAAAATAAAAGATATTTATGACGAAATCATAGAAAAACAGAAACAAACCATTCAGGATTTTATGTCGCGTGTACTGCAATCTATGAAAATCGTTATGTTACAAACCAATAGCGTGCTGAAAGAATATCAGAACAAGATACAATATGCTTCTGTTGTTCGTTTAAACGAGAGGAAAAATGACTTGTCGAATCTACAACAAAGACTGAAAGAACTTTGTAACCGACAATTGTTCGTGCAACAGAAAGCACTTGATTTGGTAGAAACGAAAATTATAGCAAAAAATCCCGAAACAATTCTCCGACAGGGCTATACCATAACTACGGACGATTCGGGCGAAATCATCAAATCAGTCACGCAAATTCCCGACAGTAAAACTATCGTCACTCATTTTTCTGATGGAGAAGTTACAAGTCATATTGCATAACTGTTTTTTGCTCGGCATAATGCTTTGTTGTATGCTTTGTGGCTATTCGCAAACAAATGGAAATCAATCGTTTAACGGAGGTATTATCGTAGGTGCAACGACAAGTCAAGTGGATGGTGACGAAAATGCGGGATTTCACTGTATTGGCGGATTTGGTGGCTTATTTGTAGAGCGACCGATTTCACAATCTTCACACCGATTTGAACTGACATTTTCGCAAAAAGGTTCCGCCGATGCAAAACACACATTTCGGATATCGACAGGTTACGTCGATGCCACGTATTTGTTCCAATTGAATCCAAGTGTGTTTTTTTCACAAAAAGCATTTGAATTAATGCGTTGGAAATTAGGAACCTCACTTTCTGTCAAAGCGTATGAAAATGTTCGTTTTAATGACAATTTTTCACAAAAATCTACCGATTTCTCACGTTTCGACTGGCAAATTGTTGGCGGCTTGGATTTACAAATAACCGACCGACTTACGTTTGACTGCAGAGCGTCATACTCTATCATTCCTATACAAGATAGATTTCGAAATCTCGTCTTGTGGGCTTCGCTGCAATGGTATATAACGAAATAAAAAAGAGACCACTCAATGTGAGGTGAACCCCAAAAGTTGGACAAAAAACTTTTGGGAGAATGACAAAATATTACGATTTAGGAACGAAGCTAAAAGCGATAAGACTTCGTAGAAAAGGGAAATATGGCACGGTAGTCAGCAGAATGTTGGGAGTGAGC
>JAGCOW010000021.1 GCA_017642535.1 Bacteroidales bacterium
CACGATATAATACAGCTGAAAAAACGCATACGCATAGATTTCAGTGGCAAAGAAATTGATTGCCAACGCTCCCGCCGACACAATGTTGAAATACCACAACGCTATATTTCCCGTAACTTGGAACCACATCACGACAAAACCAGCAAGCGTGCCAACAAGCACGCATGCCTTCAAGAAATCGAATGTTGCAAAATATTCTTGGATAAATTCTATCATATTAGAATGAATATGTCACTTTTAACGTATAATGTATTCCCGCTTGTGGGAAATAGTATTTCCACGTGTTTTCCACACCTTGTTCATACCAGTTTCCTCCGTATGCGTTGCTTATGTACATTTTATCCAAAATGTTGTTGATTGCAAATTGGAAATCCAACGTATTGCCCAGATCTGCCAACTGCCACAAGTAGTGTGCTTGGAAATCGTGAACGGTGTATTTGTCGAGTTTTCTATCGGCATTCGACGTATTGTCAAAATACTGAGGGCCAACAAATTTGCTCACCAGACCAAACGACAAACCTTCGGTTGGATACACAAAAATTGAATGAGAAGCCACTACATTTGGAGAATAAGAAATGTCGGTTGTGCCAAGTGGCGTAACCTTTTGAATTTCATTCCAATCGTCATCGTAATCAGTAGCATACTCCACATAATCACGTATTTTGTTTTGCGAAAAAGTAACATTGCCTTTCCAGCAAATTTCCTTAACTGGTCTATATTGGAACGACAATTCCACGCCATAACGATAGCTTGTCTTTACATTTTCCAAGATGGCATCGCCCACATCGTTCAATTTTCCTGTCTGAACTAACTGATTATCATAATACATAGTGAAGAAATTCGTAGTGAACGACAAACGAGCGTTGGCATAGGTACAACCCAACTCGAAATCATACAATGTTTCGGGCAACAATTCTGGTGCATCGGTTTGTTTAGCCGCATCCTTCAAATTGGCACGTGTCGGTTCTCGATTCGACATTGACAATGAAGAGACGAACAAGAATTTGTTGTATCTGTATCGCAAGCCCAATTCTGGATTGAAGAATTTCCAGTTAAACGTATGATTCATTTCCGTCAAATCATCGTCGTCACCGCTCATTTCGTAATTTATGGTACGATACTGCAATTCTCCTAAAATTGTAAGCTTTGCATTGTTATATTTACTACGCGCGAATATGTTCATTTCCTTTTTCAGGCCATAGTTTTCGTAATATTTCTGACTCAAGTCAGTTATTGTGTCATCCTGAATCCAAATGACTTGTCCAAAATGGTAGCCATCGTAGATGCTATATGAATTACCCAAAGAATATGTGATTTTTCGTGGTTTGTAGGAAACACCTGCCACATAGCCATATTGTATGTTATCCAATGCTTTCTGACGAATCAAATCGTGAATGGCAGGAGCAAAACCATAGTTTTTCAACTTCGCGTCATCTTTATATTGTTCATAATAACCTTCGCCTTTCGTAGCGAACAGCGAGACATTGACTGCTGTTCTTCGTGTCCACGATTCCCCAGAACGCATAGTGTCCTTCTCATAGTTATATGTAAGCGAATAACGTGTCTGCGTATAATTGTCGGACTCATTTCCATAGAATTTCTCGTTTCCTTCGTCGTCGTAATAACAACCAGCACTATTATAGGTTGGATCGGAATCCCATTTCTCGGAAGGAAGACCTTCCCACGTGATTCCCGTCTTTTGCTTGCCGTACAACACTTTTGCCTGCAAAGCAGAGAAAGAGTTCACCTTATAAGTGGCAGCCACGTCAAATGATTGCAATTTCGCCTTTCCTCGCTGTACCCAACCATCGGAATGGACGGTTCCAAAGTGCATATCAAACATAAAGTGATTACCAAGCAAACCCGTTCCTAAAGCAGCAGAAAACTTGCGAGTGCCGAACGAGCCAATCGTTCCCGAAAGTTGTCCGTACAATTCTTCCGAAGCGTCTTTCGTGTCAAAGTTCATTGAAGCCCCAAACGACGACGTACCACTACCCGACGTGGCAACACCACGGCTCAGTTCTATCTTACTTACTGCTGACGAAAAATCACCCAAATTGACAAAATACACGTCCTGCGACTCGGCATCGTTCATTGGGACACCATCAATTGTAATGTTCATACGAGAAATGTCGGTACCACGCACACGCATTCTCGTATAACCCAAACCTGTACCCGTTTCAGACGTAGCAACCAACGACGGTGTTTGGTCCAATATAAATGGGATATCCTTTCCCATTGAGGTTTCCGCCACGTCGGAAACAATGGAAGTCGTCGTGTTTGACGTCGTTGCTGTCACCAAAATCGGATCGGAATGTTCCAGTTCAAGTATCACATCGTAATGTGGATCCTTGACAACAACAGATCTATACGCTGACTGATAGCCAACATATGAATACTCTATCTGATCGCCTACCTGAACCTTGATTTGATATTCTCCGTTGTAAACGGTCAACTGTACGTCGTTGGTACGCAAATTACACACATAGGCAGCAACTAACGGAGTTCTATCAACACCATAAACTTTACCTGTCAAATTGAAAACTTGAGCAAAAAGATTGCTAAACAAGAAAACTGAAATTAAAGCACTAACTATTCGTTTCATACTATTAAACATTAAATAATTTGTGAATAGAGCATGCTCAAAGACGAAGCCAGTTGAATTCCTTACGCAGGTTTTAACCTGTTCAAGTTTGAGGGTATCATCTCAGCCTTACCAGGCACCCCTATTCATTGCCGCAAAAGTATATAAATTTTCTATACGTGAACCACAAATTCTATTTTTTTTAGAAAAAACTATGTTACGTTTTCATAAAAAAAAGAAGAGGTCACCTCACGGCGACCTCTTCTCTCAAAAAAATCAAAAAATTATGAAACTATATCCAACGTACGTAAGAGAAATCTTGACGATACGGTAAATACTTGTTCGTAGGATACATTCTGATTCCGTAGTTGAAAATACCTGAACGGTTTGGAGTCGTAGTAAACGTATAAACTGCCAAATTACCTTCCATTGCAGAGAATGTAAATGGATGACATTTAACAATGTCACGTTCTCCTGCCTCGTTTTGTTCTGTCAATACGAATTCAAAGCCGATATCTTCTGGTTGCAAACCTTTTAAATCAACTTTAATAGTGCCATTGTATGGTTCATCCAACTTGAATGGCTCGTTTGACTTGTCGATTTCAACCGATTCAACGTAGATTTGATCCCAAGCTTCAGAAACTTTTTGTTTCCAAGCCACGATTTCGTCAACGATTTTGTAGTTGTCTTTCTTCAACAATGCAGCACGTTCGCCCAACTTGTTGTAGAAACGTTCCTTGTAATCGTCAATCATACGTTTTGTAGTGAATTCAGGAGCGATTTCGGCAACACATTTCTTGAAGTATTGAATCCATCTGTGAGGAATAGCATCCACATCGCGATCGTAGAACAAAGGAACGATTTCGTTCTCCAACGTAGTGTAAATCATTTCACTATCGAGTTTGTTCTGCAAATCTTGATTTTGATATGTACGTTTTTCTGGTAATGCCCATCCTGCACCTTCGCGATAACCTTCGCACCACCAACCATCAAGCACGCTGAAGTTCATAGCACCGTTCATCACGGCCTTCATACCCGACGTACCAGAAGCTTCCAACGGACGTGTAGGCGTGTTCATCCAAATATCGACACCTTGTACCAATTGTTTTGCCAAATTCATGTCGTAGTTTTCCAAGAAAACAATCTTACCCAAGAATTCAGGTAATTTTGAAATACGAACAATCTCCTTGATAATGTCTTGTCCTGGTTTGTCTTGTGGGTGTGCCTTACCAGCAAACACGAATTGTACAGGATAATCAGGATTGTTGACGATTTTGCTCAAACGTTCCAAGTTTGTGAACAACAAATAAGCACGTTTGTATGTGGCAAAACGACGAGCGAAACCGATTGTCAACGTATTCTTGTTCAACATTTGGTTTACGCGTACAATCTTCTTAGGATCCTCGAATTTCTCAGTCCAAGACTTACGAAGTGCCTCTTTCGCATACGTGATAAGTTTTTCACGTTGTGCTTGGCGAATTTCCCAGATTTTTTCATCAGGAACATTGTAAATTCTACTCCAATAAGAACTATTTGACTTGTCGTTCAAGAATTCCTTACCGAATGTTTCCTTATACAATTTTTGCCAAACCTTTGCAGTCCACGTTCCGTAGTGAACACCATTGGTTACATAGCCAATTTGTGATTCTGCCACAGAATAACCCGGCCACAAGTTTTTGAACATTTCCTTAGAAACTTCGCCGTGCAAACGACTTACACCGTTGATTCCGCACGATGTGCAGATAGCGAAATTACTCATAGAGAAGAACTCACCATTATTGTCAGGATACATTCTTCCAAGGTTCATGAATTCGTTCCAGCTCAAATTCAATCTTTCTGGGAATTGACCAAGATACGTCATCATCAAATCCTCTGGGAATGAATCGTGACCTGCAGGAACTGGAGTGTGTGTCGTATAAAGTGACGAAGCACGAACAATCTCCAATGCTTTCGGGAACGAACAATTTTCGTGTTTTATCAATTTACGCAAACGTTCCAAGTTGATGAACGCAGCGTGACCTTCGTTGCAGTGGAACAAATCGCATTTTTCGCCAACTGCTTCCAACAAACGAATACCACCGATACCCAACAACATTTCTTGTTTCAAACGGTTTTCGTTGTTTCCGCCGTACAATGCGTGAGTACAGCTCTTGTCATCGTCACGGTTTTCAGAAACGTCAGTATCCATCAAATACAATTTGATACGACCAACCTTCACCAACCAAACTTGTGCGTGCATCAAACGACCAGGCATACCAACCTGAATCATCACACGGTTACCATTTGCGTCCAATACTGGCGAAATTGGCAATTCCGACTGATTTTGAGGATTATATACCGCAATTTGATCACCATCGATTGACAATGCCTGTTTGAAATAACCATATTTGTACAAGAAACCTACAGCGACCATGTTCGTATTCGTATCGCTGGCTTCTTTCAAATAGTCACCTGCCAAGATTCCAAGACCTCCAGAGAAGATTTTCAATGAATCGTCAAGACCGTATTCCATACTGAAATATGCAATACGAGGAGTTTTTGCATCTGGCTGAACAGCCATATATTCGTTGTATTTTTTCAATACTGCATTGTAACGAGAAATGAAACCTGGATCTTGCTCCAATTGTTTCAATCTATCGGCACGAATACCTTTCAGTACGGCGATAGGATTTTGCGTTTTTGCCCATAGTTTTTCGTCAATTTCCTGGAACAATTCCATTGCTTCATAGTTCCAGGTCCACCAAAGATTATTAGCCAAAACGCTTAAATCTTCCAAATTCTTCGGGAAAGTTGACTGCACGATCACACTTCTCCATTGTGGATCGTTATGTCTGTTTTGATTTAAATTAGCTGCCATTTACAGTTTTATATTTATGTTATTTACTATTTTTTAGTTGTTTTCTTTGTTGTTTTTGCACTTGCTTTTTTTGCAACCTTCTTTTCTGCCGTTTTCGAAGCGGTGGTTTTCTTGGCAGCAGTTTTCTTCGTCTCAACTTTTTCTGTCGCTTTCTTTGCTACCGTTTTCTTTGCAGGTGCCTTCTTAGCTACTGCCTTTTTAGGAGCAACTTTTGCAGGTGCCTTCTTTTTCGTTTCTGAAGATTTTTTAAGAACGCCACTCAATTCGTCCAAAAGTTCCTTTTGTTTCTTGTACTCGTTCTCCAACTCTTCCTTAGACAACAAGCTGAAACGTGAACTAACCGGATATTGATTCAAACGTTCCTCGAAATCAGAAACGATATTCATATAGTTGATAAACGCTTCGTATGGCGTTTGATACGGACTGGAAACCTGTTCGTGGTTGAAATACTTGGTACTCATATAATCCAAGTTCTCGCACGCTTGCAATCTGTCCCAATCTCTTGTCAAAGCTGCATCGTCAACGGAACGAACCATTTTTTGCAAACCGTTGATTGCATTGAATGCCTGACGTTGCAAATTGTTTCCCAACCAAGCCGACAAGTCGCGTTCCTCGTCTGCATTCGACGAATATTGAGGTACACTCAATACCGAAATTGGTTGCAAGTTCTTAACGATTTCCGAAGGAGTGGCAAATTCCACATCTTTATTGTTGACAATGATAGACACAAACGCCTTGAAGAAATCGAATATGCCAGACTCTTGCTTATTATATTCGCCAAACGTCTTGTAATTCATAAACACGTTGACAACTTCCTCTTTCTCCAACGATGAGCAAATCCACGCAGCATATTTGTCAGCGGTCAAAGGCCATTCGCTCCAACGTTGGTTAGAGAAACGCAATGAAATATCATCACTCAACTTATAGTTACGAAGAAGTATTTTCAAACGAGGATTTCTGTCGCAGCAATATACGAAATTAGGACTCTTCCAACCCAAAATCTGGTCAGAACCTTCGGCCAACACGCCTTTGAAGCCCAATTCCACCAATTGTTCGCCAATTTCGTCAGAAAAAACCAAACCAGTGTTTTTGAACACTTTTGGTTCTTGACCGAACAACGCCTTGATTTTGTCGGCATTCTCCTGAATCTGACGTTTCATCTCGTCAAAATTGTTCGTTACCGACACCAACGAATGAGTATCAACTTCGGTCACAAATTCCACACAGCCCGTTTTTGCCAAAGCTTTGAAGCCGTCAAGCACTTCGGGAGTGTACATCTCAAATTGTTCCAAGGCACTACCCGTGATAGAAAAACTTACCTTCAACGCCTTCTTGTTCTCCTTGATTAAGGACAACAACAACTTGTTCATTGGCACGTAACAACGCTTTGCAATTGCCAACGCATTCGATTTATTATAAAAGTCATCATAATAATAATGATCCACTCCAATATCGAAAAATCTGTAATTTCTCAACTTGAATGGTTGGTGAACCGAAAAATGCAAACAAATGTTCTTCATAACCTTTTATTTTTCTGACAATTTTTTATAAACCTCTTTGATTCTCTTTGCAGCATTATCCCATTTAATACTGTCAACTTCTTTCTTACCATACTCTCTAAACATCTGACCCAATGCCTCGTAGGTAATGATACCGTAAATGGCGTCGGCCATAGAGTCAATGTCCCAAAAATCAACCTTGATGGCGTGTTTCAACACTTCTGCCACACCCGACTGTTTTGAGATAATCACAGGAACATTGGAACGCATAGCTTCCAACGGCGAGATTCCGAATGGTTCCGAAACCGACGGCATTACATACACGTCGCTGATTGAAAGCATGTGAATCACATCGTCGCCACGCAAGAAACCTGTGAAAAAGAAATTCTTTGAAATACCCAACTCTGCAGCGCGCCACATCATTTTTTCCAACATATCGCCACTTCCCGCCATCACAAATTTGACGTTCTTCTTGCGTTGCAACACCTTTGCAGCAGCTTCAAGGAAGTATTCCGGACCCTTTTGATATGTGATACGTCCCAAGAACGTCACGATTTTGTCATCAACTGATTTTTCGAACTGAATTGAAGATTTTGCCCCGATTGCCTCTACTCCGTTATACACGGTTGTAACTTTCGATTCGGGAACACCATAATGATTGATGACCGTATTTCTTGTCAAATTACTTACTGTCAAAACCTTATCGGCTGCCTGCATACCACGGCGTTCCATATCGTACACCACTTGATTCACGTGCATTCCGCTTCGGTCGAATTCGGTAGCGTGAACGTGAACAACAAGCGGTTTGCCCGACACGTTCTTTGCGGCAATACCGGCATCGTACGTCATCCAATCGTGAGCGTGGATAACATCGAAATTGAACTTCTTTGCGATTTCCTCTGCTATATAGGCATAACTTGACACTTCGCCCATAAGGCCGCCGCCGTAACCTCCGTGAAGGTCTATCGTACACGTATCGGCGTGGGCGTATGTCTTAAATTGTCTGTCAACTGAAACTTTATTATTGATAATGTCAAAATATTCTTCTTCCGAAACATACGGAATCAAGTTAGAACCGATTGTTACATATTGAAGATTCTGTTCATTTGCAACTGTTTCGCCAAAATGATATTGATTCACCTTCACGCGAATGGTGTTAGCACCAACCAATTGCATTTGACTTTGATCTTCGTCGCCATAGGCACGAGGAACAACAAAAATAATATCAACACCCTGACGAAGAATAGCTTTCGTCAAACCTAAACACGCGGTTCCTAAACCGCCTGAAATGTGTGGTGGAAATTCCCACCCAAACATAAGGACTTTCATTCTACTCTATTTTTGTTCTTCACGTGTAAAATTTTCTATCAACTTACAAATTCTCAACGCCGCACCAACCGACCATGCTTGAGAAATTGCACCTCGTGGATGATATGGCGGATTTCCGTCGAATACCTCGCCTATAGTACCCAAACCATATTCTTGCACAAGAGGTTCCAAGTCGGCATAAATACGTTTTATTTCCGAAACGCCCGAACGTCCATGCAGTTTCAAATATGCCTCGGCATACGGTGCCAGAAGCCACATCAAAACGCCACCGTTGTGATATGCAATATCGCGTTCCTCGACAGAACCCGTCACCGTACCTTTATACTTAGGATTCTTCGGTGCCAAAGTTCGTATGCCACAAGGAGTTAATAATTCTTTTCTTACTCGTTCCAAAACAGAATGACGTTTTTCGTCATCAAGAGGAGAAAATGGAAGCGAAGCACCAAAGATTTGACTCGGGCGAACTGAAAATTCCTTGTAACCTTGTGCACAATAGTCGCACAAATACCCTCTCTCTTCGTCCCAGAACACTTCCACGAAAGATTTCTCGATTTTCTTCGGTATGTCTTTCCATTTATCTTGGAATGATTTCTTCGTAATCAATTCCAATGCAAAGCAGATTGCGTTGTACCACAATGCGTTAACCTCAACCACATAGCCCCAGCGTTTTACCACCGGCACGCCGTTGATTTTCGCATCGACCCACGTAATCGCCTTGTTTTCGTCTGGCAAATACAACAACCCGTTGTCGTGCATCACCACATTTCCGTTTTTACCAGACATATATGTTTCGAGAATTTCCTCGACTTTCTTCTGATATAATTTTCTTGTTTGTGCTATATCCTTTGTATTCCAATTGTACTGCTGAACTGAACGAATGAACCACAAAGCAGTATCAATCGACTCGGTATTAGTGTGCTCTATATTTCCCTTGTTCTTATACACATAGCCGTCAATATCGGGAGCCATGGTATCCAACACGGCACGACACGTATCCCAGTCATTTTGTGCCAATGTCAAACCTGGCAACGAAACCAAGCTGTCGCGTCCCCACAAGCCAGTCCACGGGAAACTTGCAATCACCTCGCATCCTTTCTTCGAGCGGTACATAAACTGACGGGCAGCGTGACGCAGACATTCCTCGAAGTTGTTTTGTGCCACACGGCCTTTCGTTTCATTTTCGAACATTGCCTTCAACGAAGCTGCCTTGACAGGTTCCAAACCAGCGGAGAACACCACCGATTCGCCCTCTTTCAGCGAAACCTCGAAATACCCCGGAGTGAACAAGTCTTCACGGCAGTCGTAGCCACGCTCGCTTTCCTTGTCGTATGTAAAATCGCGGAACCAATCAGGTGCCGTGATAAATTCATTCTTTTTTGACAACTGCATGTTCAAGGTTGGAAATTTCTTGTACAAGCAGTTGGAAATACCGTTTTCTATCTTCTTACTACGAGTGTTCGCATTCAAGTTTGCATGCGTCAGCTCGTGAACTTTACGGAACGCAAGAAACGGACTCAATTGCAACACGGCGTGTTTGTGAGACAGTTTCATCACTGTGTAACGAATCAAAAATCTCTCATCGTTATCGACCAAAACCATCTCCTTTTTCAACTCCATACTACCCACGCGATACATCAACGTAAGCACTGGCGAGTTCCTATACGATTCCAGATACTTGTATCCCGTAGGATAAATCACATCGTTGAACTTGTGCGTTGCCAACTGGAACGGCGTCTTTTCCAAAACAACCGTTTCGTCCAACGACGAAAGCAACACATAATTGTCACCGTCAATCTGTTTTACTGGACATACCAACAAACCGTGATATTTTCGCGTATTACAGTTGATAATCGTGGAATTTGCATACGAACCTGCTTTGTTTGTACGAAGGAACTCTCTTTGCAGAGAACTCTGTAAATCAGTCACTTGCTGGCGTGAAAACTCTAAATAGTCCATTATCAAAAGGTTCTTTTTCAGTTCGTCGCAAAAGTATAAAATTTTTGCAAAAGTTGAGAGCAAGAATAGATTTTTTATACTGAAAAAAAACAGTTCTTATTTTTTTTGTGAAATTCTTCACTTTTATTTTGTAAAAAACTGTTTTTATTTTGTTCCATTTCTTTCTGTTACTTTTTCTCTTGAAAGAAAAAGTAACCAAAAAGTTCAAGACGGACCCGCTCGGCTAAAAATCAATTGCGTTTCGCTAAATGAGTTGAAGTGCCGCATTATCGTATAACAAAGATTATCGTCATAAGTCACCAACTTTTGCAAGCCTTGCAAACGTTGTGCTTCTTTTTGGGTAGAAATTACCTCAATTCTTCCAAGTAAAATACCTCAATTTTTCCAAGTAAAATACCTCAATTTTTCCAAGTAACTTTTGTAATTGTCTGAAATTTGTATATTTGCAGTATCTTTTAGGATTGAGAAATGGAATATTTAAAACGAGTAGCGGATATAGAATTGCATGACCGACTGGAAGCGATGGGTGCCGTTTTGATTAAAGGTCCAAAGTGGTGTGGGAAAACCACCACCGCTGAACAACAGGCAAAAAGTGTGATACGCTTGCAAGATCCCGACAAACGTGTCGAATATCTTGCGACAGGGCAAACAACACCAAGTGTATTGCTCCGTGGCGAAAACCCGCGATTGATTGATGAATGGCAGGACATACCATTGATTTGGGATGCTGTGCGAATGGAGGTGGACAGACGTTCGCAAGCTGGACAATTTATTTTGACGGGCTCCAATGCAATTGACACAACGCAAATTTTCCACTCCGGAACAGGCAGGATATCACAAATGAATATGCTGCCCATGAGTCTTTGGGAATCGGGCGAATCTACAGGCGAGGTAAGTTTGCAATCGTTGTTTGACAATCCCCAAACAGATGTGGAAGCAATCTCCAAGATGGAAATAAAAGACTTGATTTTTTCCGCATGTCGCGGTGGATGGCCTGCTACGCTGAATGCCATTACAGAAAAATCAAAACTATTAACTGCTTATGATTATGTTCGCTCTGTCTGTGAAACAGACATTTCTCGTATTGACGGCACTAAGCGAAACCCCAAGTTAACGCAGGCAATTTTACGTTCGTATGCACGCAACATTTCCACTTTGGCAAAGACAACTTCCATATTGGCGGATGTTACCGCTTCCGATAAAATGGAATGTTCACGTACTACTTTCGATGATTACATTGTGGCATTGGAGCGCTTGTTTGTAATTCAAGATGTAGATGCATGGTGTCCCGCCATTCGTAGTAAAACTGTGTTACGAAGTGGGCCAAAACGTAGTTTTTGCGACCCGTCAGTAGCCGTGGCTGCTTTAGGTCTTACGCCGGACGTTCTTCAAATGCAACTGAAAACATTTGGATTCATATTTGAACAAATGTGCATTCGTGATTTACGGGCATATACTCAAAACGATTTCTTTTCGGATATCTCATATTACCACGACAGGTATGGTTTGGAAGCCGACATAGTGCTTCATCTAAACGATGGCAGATATGCGTTGATTGAATGCAAATTAGGCAGCAACGAAATTGACGAAGGAGCAAAACATTTGTTGGAAATTTCTCGATTAATTACCGAACATAATAAGATAGAAAAACAAATTCCTATCCGAGAACCCGATGTAATGATAATTTTAACAGGAGGACTGTATGGCTATCGTCGTCCCGATGGTGTGTTTGTGATACCACTTGCGTGCCTCAAAAATTAAAGAATAGAAATAAGCATTGGAGTTTTTTCTCCTTTTGCAAGCCTTGCAAACTTTGTACTTCTTTTTTGGGGTGGTAAAAACGCTCCATAAGAGTTATTTCACTTTCTCTAAAATTTCTATATATTTGCAAAGTATAATCGTAAAACAAAAAACAGAAAGATTTGAATTAACATATTGAATTTTACGCTCTTATTCTTGGGAAGATAAAATCCGCCAATAAATTTTATTAACGATAGAATATGGTTGCAAGAGATTCACGCTTGGGGCGTGAGTCGTTTCGTGCTTATTTATCGTTATTGGTTCTTGGCGGAGCCCTTCTTCCCTAAATAGGCAATCAAACAACGAAACGGCAAACGCTTTTTTTATGGAACAACCTTACGATGAAATACATATTGGTCGCATAATTCAAATGCAATTGAAGGCACAAGGACGTTCGGTGAAGTGGTTTGCCGAACAAATCCCTTGCACACGCAATCATTTGTATAAAATTTTTAGAAGTTCGTCGCTACACACCGATTTGTTGCTGAAGATATCCATCATCCTTAACTACAACTTTTTTAAACATTACGAAACTGCTCTGAATCAAAACAATGTGTATCAAAAATAGATACACATCTGTATCTTAATTGGATAGAGTTTTTTGAAAAACGGATTATCGATGATTGTAACTTTGTAGGTGATAAATTAAAGTATACTAATTCAAGAAAGTTGCACCCGACACGAAATAAGGGGAAATGCTATGATACTATATCTATTATTAGGATTATTAATTCTTCCAATTCTATTACTTTTAATCTTTTTAAAGAGAATACTCCGAATGAGAAAAGCAGGATGCCTTATCATTTTTAAAAACTACTGGGATGTATTTCTTCTTATTGGAGGAACAATTAGTTTATGTATAGGAATAGGATTAGGATATGGAGAATATGACAAGTATCAAGAATTCGTCAAGAAAGAATTAGAAATAAATCAATTGGAATCAACAAAGAGTGACCAAATCATTGAAGACAATAAAGAGCCTATCGGCTTTATTGATTACTTACAAGAAAAAGAAAAAACTAAACGCATGTTAACATCAATTATATTGGCGATAGGAGGTTGCCTTGCTGTATTTTTTAGCCTAAAAATGAGTTATACATGCAATAAAGATTTTGGCAATCTTTCAATCTTCATATCTATTTTGATAAAGTTATGGATTGTATACTTGTTGATTTTGGCAGCAGGTCTGTCTGGAAAACGAAGGGACGATGAATCAAGTGGAGATTACATAAAAAGAAGTATGATGGCAGCAGGATTAGGGGCAATGGTTTCTCTTTTACTTAGACCAGGGGGTTATCAAGACACTGATGATGAAGACATGCTTGACGCTGCAGATCTACTTGCATCATCAAGAGATGGTATTATGAGCAGAGGTTCAAGACGCAATTTTAGAAACAGCATAGTGGGGGAAGATGGTGCAGGAAACTATACGGATGAAGAATAATTGTAATTCGATGACAATCAATATCTTTGAACTCGTTCGAAAACACATAAGTTTATGATAAACAGATTCTTATACTTAATAGCGGTCTTTATGAGCTTTCTGTCATTAAACAGTTGTATGTCCGACGAAATTTCCAAAGATGATAGTGAATACGTTGTACTGAACAATGATACCATCAAAACGAATGATATTGTAGGAATATATTCTTTAGGTGCTAATTCCAAAACTAGAAATTTTTGTTTTTGTCAGATAGAGTTTAGAAAAGACGGTGTTTGTGAAATCGGCGGCATTTATCCATTAATAGGACTGAATGTAAAAACATATTATAAAATTGAAAACAGACAAATTCTTTTAAAAGATCCCGAAACCAATAAATGGTCTGAACCGACAGAAATAGAATGGTTAACGGAAGAACTTAACGGGAATGGTACGGTAAGGATAACTCGTTAACAGTGATTGACAAAAATTTTAATAGTGATGGGAATATTTAATAAAACACGTAAAGAAAAAATACAAGCCGCTCTTAGTGAAATAATTGTAAACAATCTTGATACAGATGATTCATTTAATCTATGGGAATTCAAAGATCTTTTGAGACGATTTAAAGAATATGAGGCGAAGGAATGTAGTTATCTTAAAAAATATGTTTCAGATGAAACAGAACGAATTCTAAAATTAATTTTTAAACAAGTTAAAAAATGTACGATTGAACCATCTGCAACATGGGATGGACAATATAGAAGAGGATTCGGAAGTGAAGCTATTTTTGTTGTTATTCCATTTTCTGATGTAATAGGACTCTTTTTTGTTGTAAATGGTCATATTGAAGCAAGAACATTTTTTACAATTGAAAATTTTGTAACACTACCATTTCTAAAAGATTTTATTGGTAATTTTGATATTTGGGAATGGACCTTCGAAACCGATCGTAGTAAGTATCGGAATTGGGATATATCTGAAAAATTTTTACAATACATATATATTTATAGCAAC
>JAGCOW010000022.1 GCA_017642535.1 Bacteroidales bacterium
AAGGCAATTACGTACAAACTGATAAATCCTTGACAACGGGCCGCATGGAAGTGACTCCGTTGGCCGTCCGTACAATGCACCGCCAAATGGGAGAGCTTGCGCTTGAAGCAATCGAGGGTGTGGCTCAGGATAAACGAAATTTCTCCGGTGTCACGTTCGGTATCACCAAAGACGGCTACGACGAAATCGTGCAAGAAATTGCCGATTGCCGCAAAAGAGTCGTTGCCATTGCTCGGAAAAACGCCGCCACAGACGAAGTCTATCGCCTGAATATGCAACTTTTCCCGCTGACGCAAAAACAAGATTTGAAAAAATAAACGAGGAGGAAACCATGAATTATTCAAAAATTAGCGGACAGTTTGTCTGCAAAATGGCGATGCTGCTCGCCTTTGTGTTCGCGGCATGCTCGGAAACAAATTCAGGAAACGGTGTTG
Source organism: Bacteroidales bacterium (assembly GCA_017642535.1). Taxonomy (GTDB): domain Bacteria; phylum Bacteroidota; class Bacteroidia; order Bacteroidales; family UBA1715; genus UBA1715. The sequence continues at coordinate 435 of JAGCOW010000022.1, forward strand.
CCGGTGGCACCGTTGAAGAAACAGGCGTTTATGCCTTGTCTGGACGCGTGGGCGATGTATATCCCAAGTTGCTGAAAGTGGTAGATGGCGGAATGCCAACGGATTCTTCGGAATATGAAGGTTCTGTATTTGCTGCAAAAGGAACGATTGTGACGGTCTATGAACTCGATTCCTTGACGCTTGAAAAAACGGGACGTTCGTTTGTCGATACCGTTGATAATGACGAAGGTCACTTTGCGCTCGAAAATCTTACGTTGAATAGTCCGTATGTGTTGATTGAAACTCTTGATTCTTGCTATACAAAAGATTGTCAAGAGCGTGGAGTGTTCTATGGAGCGAATGCTGTGAAGTTATGGCGTATAGAAGATGTGAATTTTCGTATGTATCCACATGTGTTAAGTGTTTTGGTGAATTTGCGTGATATTAAGGAAATTGGAGTTAGTTCTTTGACAACGTTGAAAGTTCCGCTTTTGAAAAAATATTTTGCAGAAGGGGAGTCTTTTGCTGATGCAAGTGAAAAGGCTGAAGATGAAATTTTGGAAAATCTAGGGATATATGAAAAATTAGGTAGGTTTGAACGTTTAAGTGATGAAAAATCGGAATTGGCTTATGTGAATGAGTTGATCCGAATACGGAATTCTGCAATGGGGGATTCTATTGTACGTTTGGAAGTAGAAGAAAGGGATCCTGCGTTAATTTTTGCAGCGCCTCCCAGCGTATTTGTTGGTCGTGGTGAAATGCTTGAACAGTACTATTTTAATTCTAAGAAGATGATTGATTATAAGGTTGGTTATTTGGCTCGGGTAGATGGTTTAGGCAGATGTACGGAAAATCGTGAAAATGAGGTAGGAAAACTTAAAACTCTTTATCATGGAAAAGGTAGTGCTGTTTGCCGTTCTGGAAAATGGACTTTAGGGTTTAAAACGATTGAACACTCTAATGGAACGATGACTGATGAACGTGATGGCAAAACTTATAAGACTGTGACGTATAATTGGGGCGATGTTTCGCAAACGTGGATGGCTGAAAATCTCGATTTTACGGATACAACTTCTTTAAATGTTGATAGTTCGTTAAGGGCGAATTTGATTGGAAATATGGATTGCTATCGAAGTGGTCTTTTTAATGACGAAGTTGATTGTGGTATATATGGTCATAAATATCGGTGGAAGGCTGCTATGAATATTGGGACTGATGATATAAAAATGATATCGGTAGATTCTTTAGGGGATACAACGTTTTTTGTGAAGGAATGTTTGGATGTATATGCAGATGGTTCGTCGGGTGTTGGTAGCCATGTGTTTGAACTGAGAAAATCGTGTGATACGTTGATTGCAAAATTTAATTCAGACAACAGTCTTCTGTTGAGGACTTGGAAGTGGAATTATTCGGATTTTGTTACACCATCGAATCGGAGTGCGTATCAAGGAATTTGCCCTGATGGGTGGAGTATTCCTACGTTTGATGATTGGAATACTTTATTTGAAAATATGGGTAGGCAATATGGTGTTGAACGATATGAAGTCATACCTGCGCTTTATGATGCAGTCGCTACAGGCTTTGATTTGAAGGGCTATATAGACCTTGCTTTTGATGATGAATCTCGTTTTGTGCATATGTATAGTTGGAATTATGCAAATGAGTTTCATGTAGTTGATACCTCTTCATATAAAATAGATTTCTTTAATGCAGGAGGACGGGCTGATTTTGGCTTTGGAACGTCTGCGAGGCATGGTTTTGTAGAAAGAACTAAAGAAGCGCCGCGTGGGTATACTCATCCTTATGGCCCCTATATTTTTGCCGCTGTCCGCTGCATCAAAAACTAAACTGTTTAAAAACGCATAAGAATTGTTTGTTTGGAGGAAAAAGGAGACGGGGTTCGCCCCGCCTTCTTTTCATCTCGTCATCCTCGACCGTAAGGGAGGGGATCCATTATTTCTCGTTATTGAGATGTAACCCAGTGATTTCTTTCTCGAGCGTTTCGGCTTGTGCTATAATCTTTTGTGCGAATTCTCGTGAGGCGGGCGATTGCGAGTCAACGACACGGTGGTTTGCCATTTTCATGAACTTTTCCACCTTGCGGATATCTTCGCGCGTTTTTTCGCTGCAATAAGTTTCTGCCATGCGCTCAAAGATGTAGCCTTCTGCCGTCTTTGACAAATGAATCATGTCGTCATTGTAAAAACGGTAGTCGCGCAGTTCGTCCATCACAATCTCGTAACTCGGGAAATAACTGATGGTCTCGGCTCCCACGTCATTGCGAGCCGAAGGCGAAGCAATCTCTTGAATTACTTTATTGATCGCTAACTGCAATGTCGCTTTTGAAAGTGTGTTTTCGTGTGCGCCGTCGCTCAAATGCCGTAACGGCGAAATCGTAAAGACAATGTGGAGTTCGCGATTCTCGCCGATTCCGTCACATTTAATCTTCAGCAAATCATGCACGATGCTTTTCAGCGCTTCGGTGGCGTGGTCTACAGAAATCATTTTGCGGATGAACATTCTCGGGTCTTGCCGATGGCAATTCGAAACGGCAACCCCGTTTTCTCTCAAAAAGTACACGAATGCGGTCCCGAGCGTAATGAATACAACGTCGGTGTTCTGCAGAAAATTTCGAGCTTCGTGCACAGCCGCGTTCAGCTTGTCAATGCATTCCTCGCGACTTTTTCCTGAAAGTGAACCGTGA
>JAGCOW010000023.1 GCA_017642535.1 Bacteroidales bacterium
ATTGCGGTATTCTCAATGTTTATGAGCAACACGGCTACGGCTGCGATGATGCTTGCCTTCCTCGCTCCTGTGCTTGCGGTGCTTCCGAGCGACGATAAAGGAAAAATCGGACTTTCGTTGGCAATTCCTGTTGCTGCATACCTTGGCGGTATCGGAACACCTATCGGAACGCCCCCAAACGCCACAGCTGTGAAATTCTTGGCTGAAGCAGGTTGCGAAGTGACTTTTGGCGAATGGGCAATAAGAATGATTCCATTTGTGATTATAATGATTTTGATTGCATGGGTGCTTCTGCAATTGTTGTTCCCATTCAAATCGAAAGAGGTTGTGCTCGATATTAAGGACAGCGGCCGCAAGACAGATTGGAAGACTTACGTGGTATGGATTACATTTATCGGCACAATTTTATTGTGGGCTACCGAAAAACTGACAGGCATCAACTCCAACGTGGTTGCACTTATTCCACTTGCGGTGCTTACCTGCTGTGGCATTTTCACAAAAGACGACATAAAAGAAATCAACTGGACGGTTCTTTGGTTGGTTGCCGGCGGTTTCGCCTTGGGTACCGACTTGCAGGGAACTGGTCTTGCAAAAGTGCTGATTGAAGCCATTCCGTTTGGAACTATGGGAGTTGTGGCAGTGTTCATCATCGCAGGTGTCGTATGTTATTTCTTGTCGAACTTCATCAGCAACTCGGCAACGGCTGCTTTGTTGATACCAATATTGATTGTGGTGGCACAGGCAATGGGCGACCCTTCTGCCGCAAGCCACGATTCGTTTGTGGCTCTTGGTGGAACACACGCAATGATTTCGTTCATCGCAGTGTGTGCGTCTATCGCAATGTTGTTCCCAATATCTACACCGCCAAATGCCATCGCGTCATCTACGGGCTTGGTGGAAACAAAAGATATGGCGAAAATTGGTCTTATACTTGGAGCGATAGCGTTCGTTCTCGGTTATTTCTGGCTGACAACGATTTTCCCATTCGAAAGCGTGCAACAGGTGGCTGAAACAGTAACAGCAACATTATAAATGAATTACTAACAAAAAGAGGGCGAAAGTCCTCTTTTTTTATTTCTCTCTATATGAAAGGAAAATATTTACTTGCTTCGATTCTTGGTATTTTAGTAGTAAATTGTGCATTGGCACAAGATACATTGTATGGAAAGGTGGCTGATTACTACGACAAACCTATTCCACCGGATGCTGTATTTGTTGATACAACCGATTCTAAAGATTCGATTTCTAAAGGGAATGAAAAGACTACAAAAACAACGGAGTCTGTACAAATAGAACGTTGTCAGGGGCCAGCAAGAGCAGACTTGGTATGGTACGGTTTTGTTCGTAATTATTTCACTTTCGACACTCGCGAAAGCAAGGCGGGAACCGACGAGTTGTATTACTACGTTCCGCTCGATGAATCCGTGCAAGCCGACGGAACCGACATAAATGCACACCCTACAATGAAATGGAGTGCCATAACCTCGCGTATTGGCTTGGATATATGGGATTACATAATCAATGAACATTTAGTCGTTGACGGAAAAATCGAGGCGGATTTTTATTCAGGATTGACGGGTGTTACTGGTACGGCACAATTCCGTCTGCGTCAAGCATATACGGTGCTTGCATGGTGTGATGACCGAGAGGCACCAATGAACACATATTCATTGAAAGTTGGTCAAGCATGGCACCCGATGGCTGCCGACATGGTACACAGCACCAACCTTGAAATTGGCGTGCCGTTCGCTCCGTTCAGCAGAACGCCGCAAATTACGTTTAATTATCGTCATATGTACCGACCATTCTCACTCACTGCTTCGGCATTGTGGCAGATGCAATATACGTCGGGCGGTCCCGAAGGAGCTTCGGCTAACTATATAAAATACAGCAACATACCTGAATTTTATTTTGGCGTAAACTATGAGTCAAAAGCTTGGCTTGCCCGTGCTGGTGTGGATTTGTTGAGCATAAAACCTCGCTACAAGGGTGAAGCGTCAATGATGCAAAATGGTGATACGGTGAAATATACCGCTTTGGTTGACGATAGAATCACGACAGTTTCTCCATTTGTGTTTTTGCAATACAAAGGCGACAAGTTCCAATTCCGTGCAAAGAGCATTCTTGCCCAAGCGGGCGAACACATGAACTTGAACGGCGGTTATGGCGTTACTGCTAAGGCAAACGGACTTGACGAAGATGGTCATTGGGAATATACGCCGGTGCGCTATTCTTCGTCGTGGGTGAGTATGATGTATGGTAAAAAATGGCAAGGAATCTTATTTGCCGGCTATGCCAAGAATCTCGGCACTGCCGATGCTTTATTGGTTGACTACACCGATACCGAAGGAAACGAATATGCGAACATAGCAAATAATTATCTGTCGAAAAATACATACGCAAACATCAATTCTATGTGGCGTTTGGCTCCAGGTGTTGTCCGCAATTGGGGAAAACTTGCTTTGTCATTGGAATGGCACATTACCTCGGTACAATACGGCGAATTTGTAAAACAAGGAAAGGATTCTTTTGTAAGCGCAAAGAACGGTATGGCAGAGAACAATCTCCATTGGATTACCAATCACCGCTTGCAAATGATGCTGAAATATAGTTTCTAAGAATTTTTACGATTGGAATGTAGGGCTGTCACAGTGTGACAGCCTTTTTTTATAATAAATTAAAAATTTCTTCGTTATAAAATCATATATACTTTGTAAATAAAATGAAAAATAAACGATTAGTGAAAAATATTGGACACGTATACGTGTTGCTTAGCGTTATTTCTTTTATATCAGTGATGATTGCGGTTAGGGAAACACTTCCGTTATTGGCGTATGGTGTGTCGGCATTGATGTTTGTATGTTGGGGAATTATGTTTGTCCTGACTGTTAATCAAAGAAAAGAGATTAGAAAAGGATTGTTTTTTGATTTGATTCTCAGCATAATACCAATAGTATGTTGCCTTTATACATATATAGACATGGAAGGTTTTGACAATACTCACGACTATGACGCAGAAAATAATAGTTCATTCATTATTTTTGAATTTTATTTTCTTGTTGGTTGGAGTGTTTTAGGTATAAAAATGCTTCAATATAGTTTGTTTCCCAAAAAAGTCTCTAATTTTTCGGATACGGTTATTGTAGCAAAAAACAACAAGGGAAATTTGGTCTCCATATTACCTCAAACAACTGTAAAGAATGTTAAGTTTATTCTGATTGAGGAGAAACTCTATAGAATCAATTTTATTGATAGTCAATTTTGGTATTTAGACAAAGAATTACGCTTAGATTCTATCAGTCTATTTGATAGCTACAAAGAACCAATTGATAACATATATGATTATTTCAACAATGGCGTTGTCATTCCGTAGCCGAACAACGTGAGGCAAGGAATCTGTTTGTTTTTTAGGTTGCGATTGTTTTTTATTTCTTCACATCCTGCACAAGACGGACGGCAAGCCTGTCTCTGCGGGGGGTACAGCCTATGCGTAGCTCGGCGTAGCCGCTAGTAAAGAGCACTAAAAGACAGTAGGCCTTTTCGTCACCGCAAGCCGAACTTGACCAATAGTTGCCTATTGCAACCACATCACTGGGAGTGTAAAGGGTAGGAAGAAACACAGCACCACAAGCTTCCATCCTTGCCCATTCGCTTGCCGTATAATTATTCACCGTTGCGAAACGTTTGATTTTTGTATTATAATCTGTAACACCACTTGTGAACACAATATCCTTGGGCAATTTCCACTTGTCAGGCAACAGAATCAGACCGTTTACTCCCTCGACATTTGCAACGCCATACTTTTTCGAAGCTTTTGCACGGCTGTTTATTAAATAAATCCATTCTTCTTTTGTAAGCGTCCGCCACAGTCCTGCTTTATCTCCGCCGTTGAAAATTTTGTTGTACACGCCCCAGTCGTAGTTCGTGCCAGCAATGTCGTTTGTGCCGTCGCCATAGTTATAAATGGTTCTACTTGTCCTAGTGATTACACTTATCAAATTTGGATTCTTGCCATTGTAACCGCTTGTCCCCCAAGGAAAAATATTAAAAGTAACATTGGCAGATGGATCTATATCTTCTTCGTAATAATCATCTTGGTAATCATATTCGTAAGTAGGAGTTGTATTCCATTGGTGTTCTGCAAACCACCACCATGGGATTTCTTTGTATAGCAGGTTTCCTTGCGAGAAATAGACCTTGGTGCTGTCGCTCACCGAAAATTCAGCAAGAATTGCACCGTCCTTTATAGGCGATTGGGCTTGGGCTACAAAGGATAGCAACAGAAAGGGCAATATGGAACGTAAAAGTTTCAAAATCAAAATTGTTTAGAGTTCAAAAATAGAAAGATTTCTTTTAGTTTTTGTTTTCGGCGAAAAATATTGTTTATGTGTTGAGATGGATTAAAGGGGTAATCCGTCTTTGAAGAGAATAGGTATTGATGGTCCCCAGACATATACTTTTTGCCCTGCACATTCGCCAGGTTCAAAGGTGTCTAATTTCAAAACAGCATTGAGTACGCATGATTCATACAAAGAGTTGCCAAATCCTTTAAGAATTATTGGCTTAACAGCCTTTCCTTTTGGACTTATAATAAACCGAAACACCATTAATCCCGAAACACTACTATCAATTTCACAATCGAAATTTTCTAATATGTCTCTTCGCAAAGAGTTTATCGCTGATATATCATTACATTCAAATCCCTTATATATTGGCATTTCATCAACTTTTTCATATACATCAAAATCCTCATCAATTTCAAGGTATTCATCATAATAAAGAGTACAGATTGAACTTGTTTCTACATGTTTTATAACCTTTTTCTCTGTTGGTTTGGTTATTACAATATCGTTTTTGATAGTTGCAGGTGTATCAGCCTCAATTGTCTGTTGGGTATTGCTACATTCTGCAACAACGGTATCCTTAACCGTTTGAAAAACAGTGTCTTCCACTACGTTGCTTTCCTGCCGATTTCCACTGCATGCAATCAAAGTCATAGAGCATAATGCAATGAACAAAATTTTTCTCATAACCAAGTTTTTGCGAAAGATACAAAAATTTTGGGATTATGTTTTTCGGTTATCTTCCAAGAAAAAAAATCATTGATATTCTGTCACCCATTTCCCATCAATACACTTAAACTGGCAAGGTAATCCGTTTTCAAACCTAATAGGGATAGCGTTTTGGACACGAACCTTTTTACCTCTATGTTCTCCTGGTTCCCATGTTCCCAATTTGGAAATAGCATTACAAACGCAAGAATCATACAAAAAATTACCACGGCTTTCAAGAATTCTTGGTTCAACAGCCCGTCCTTTTGCATTTATAACCAAACTATAAATCATAACACCTGAGAAACTACTGTCTATGGCACAATCAAAGTTTTTTGCTATATCATTAATCGCAACAATCCAGCTGTCCCTTGCATCGTTTCCTTTGTACGTTGGCATTTTTTCAACTCTCATATATGTATATTCTTCCTCCTCCCATATATCTATATATAATGAGTCGTCGTTATATGGTATTTGCTCGGAAGTACAAATACTAATATCAATATCCTCACCTTTTGCCTTAGTATTAGGAATATCGTTTTTGATAGTTGCAGGTGTATCAGCCTCAATTGTCTGTTGGGTATCGCTACATTCTGCAACAATGGTGTCTTTAACCGTTTGAAAAACAGTGTCTTCCACCACCTTGTTTTCCTGCCGTTTGCCAGTGCATGCAATCAACGTCGTACAGCATAATACTATGAACAAATTCTTTCTCATAACCAAGTTTTTGCGAAAGATACAAAATTTTGGGATTATGGTTTTGTTAGGTGGCATCACATTTCGACCGAGTTGCGGAATGTGGTTGATTTTTAGCGGAGCAAGTCAGTCTTGAACTTTTGTATTACTTTTCTTTCAAGAGAAAAAGTAATATTTTTATTTTGACATTCGTGCGTTTGTATTAAATGCTAACTTTGCCACGTTACAAATAATGCGGATATGCCAAAGGCAAAACGAAAAACGACAACGAAAAAGAAAAAATCTGGGGCAAAGAAAGTCAAACGTAATGTCAAAAGTTTGATAATCTTTTTATGTGGCGTATCGCTTACTTGCATTGCTTTTTTCTTTGGATGGAAAGCATTACAAAACAATGAGGAGGAAGAAGTTACCCCTGTGGGTGAAACACCGAAAGTCTGCATTCGCGTCGAAGAAAACTATGGACACGTAATTGATTCGTGTGCAAGAATCTTTAACATAAATTCCCGTTACTTAAAATCGTTGGCGTGTTTGGAATGTTCGGGCAGAACCGACAGACCGAATCGCTTTGAAAAGCATGTTTATAAACGACTGAAAAATGTGCGCGACGGAAAACTAACCGATTACGAAGGCGTGACTCAAAAAATGTTGCACGACGCGTCCGACGATGCATTGAAGAATCTTGCCACCTCGTGGGGACCTTTTCAGATAATGGGCTACAAATGTCTGCACCTGAACATAAATGTCGCCGATTTGCGTGGCAATGACGCCGTTTACTGGGGCGTGAAGTGGATAAATATGGAATATGGGCATTTGCTCAAAAAAGGTCGTTACCGCGACGCATTCCACTATCACAATACGGGACGCGTATATCCGGCAAACGGTAAACCAACCACCTACGACCCCAATTACGTTTCTAACGGATTAAACTATATGAAGTTCTTTTAGAAAACAAATTCCGTGATTTCGACAAATTCAGCCACCAAGTTCTAACCTTTTTATTCCTTTTACGACAACGAGTTTTCAAATTCGTTCTTCGCGTTTTGTGCCAAGAAGTGCAAACGGTTATACACGTTCACCTCACTCGTGTTTCCGTCGAAATCAAGGAACAGCAAACTTGTCTTTGGATACAATGTCTTGATTCGTTTCTCAATTCCCTTTGAAATAATATGGTTCGCAATACAACCAAACGGTTGCAAACTAACTATGTTGTTCACGCCCTCTTGTGAAAAACTCACAATCTCGGCAGGAATGAGCCAACCTTCGCCAAACTGATTTACCAAACTCAAGACTTGTTCGGCATTTTTCGCCTCCATATCAATCGTATGTTTCGGTCGATAATACTTGAATTTCGACGCTATTGCCTCAACTTTCTTTTCAAACCTGTCGTAACGAAGTTTCAGATAATCTGCAAAAATCTTGGTTCCCAAA
>JAGCOW010000024.1 GCA_017642535.1 Bacteroidales bacterium
GAAAACCACTTGATGTGGGATCCATACGAAGGCATAGATTTCGATTCATACGTAATTCTTCGCAAGACGAAGGTGAAAGGTGTGGTGGAAATTGACACACTGGCAATAGTACCGTCAGATTTGACATCTTATACTGACACATTGCCTGCAAGAGGAACGACGTCATATTACGTGGGTGTGAAACTTCCAGAAACTATCAATCCGAAGACACAGTTCCTGAAAGCAGAGTCTGGACCGTTCGCGATAGCATTGTCTAACATCGCTGAAGTTGAAAATTACGTTGCTGTACAAACCGCCGTGAAATCGAATGCCGAGGTGTATGCAATCGGTCATACGATTTATGTGAAGAATGCGGAATATGCGGGAACAGCCGTGTATGACGTGAACGGAGGCAAAATCAATTTTGCAAAAGACGCGGCAGAATACGAATTCGACATTAAACTTGACGGCGTATATCTGGTGAAAGTCGGAAACGAAACGTTTAAGGTAATCGTGAAATAAGAATGATATTGAAAGGAACAATCATGTTAACTATGATTGTTCCTTTTATATTTTTTTATAATCTTCCCTGCCCTATTTTTCCCGCCAGTTGACAAATACGGATAAATCTCCTCAACCACGAGCAAAACCTCCTCACGGATTTCGGGTTCTGATTCGGCTATCCTATCAATAATGGACATTGCGTGGGTTTTCACACCAACGGGAATGGTCATATCCGTTAATGTATTGATGCAGAAATCCAGCAATAATCCAAGTTTTTCGATTTTCCAATTTGGAGTAATCACAAACAAACGCAACACAAGTCGCAACAAGCCACTTCGCTTTATGTGCGGTAACAAATCAACCGCCTCATTCAAATAATCTTCTACGGCAAGATTGTGATTGTCAACATAATGATTCAATATCCAACTTGCGTAAAACGCCTCTGGCTCGTTGTTCGACGTAACGATATGAAACACATCAACAACCGAAATTTCACCCTTTTCAATCAAGGCGACCTTCTCCGCCATATTCAGGTAGATTCCCTCTTCGTTGATTTGCTGAACGAATTCGTTGACAGTCATATTTTCTTTTGATAAGAACTAAACAAAAGTATAAAATGTTTGGCTGATAAAAGTAAAATCAGGCTTGTTTTTCTAAAAAACTGACGTTTATCTTTTTACAATGTTGTTGCAACATCTGCAAAAAACAAGGTTGGTTTGTGAAAGCAAAAGACTGTTGCTTTACAGAAAAATGAAACGGAGGCGAATTGTCATCAGTTGAAACTTCGTGTATTACAACTTCAAAAATTAGAGCAGAAAAAACAACAAAGAAAATAATGCAGTGTTTCAGAAATGTATTATTTTAGCATCTAATTAAATGAAGATCTTATAGTTAGGGAAATAATAAACAAAAATAAATATACATAACCAATTGATAAAAGATATGAATAAAAAACAATTAGAAGAACTGCAAGTGTATGCTTGTTTTTTGCACATTTCCACTTCATACGATAAGGAAGACGAATTGATAACTTTCGATGATGGCTTAATGACTAATTTGGAACTTGAGGATGATTTCGTCCTGCCAATGCTAAATGCAGAAACACAACGGCTTGATTTTGTGGTTAATTTGAAAGATGGCAAAATGCAAAATTGGAAAGAGTCAGATGGTTATTTGCGAATGTGAGCAAAAGTCAGAGATAGTGGCACGTATACTTTGTTAGACGCTGATAAACAGCCATTTTGTCAAATTCGTGGTTATGTACCTTTCAAATTGATACCACCTTTTGAAGAAGGTGCTGGCGACTATATTGAACTCGCCGTTAATGCTGATGGTACAATTAATAATTGGCCGCAAAATCCTGATTTGTCGGATTTTGCAGAAGAAGGAAAAACTCCTAAACCAATCAAAACAAACAAATGGCATCGGGCAGAGGATGCTTTGCGATATGTCAAAGGTATGAAATTGAATACAGAAGAACAGGATTGGTTAGTTAAAGAATTGGCAAAAAATATCGCAAACAGAAAATAAAATCAATTGTAACACTTTGAGTTATTTTTCCTTTTTCAAATACTGTTGAAAACTTGTATACCTACAAATGTGAAGTCGGGTGTTTTTTTGTAAATTTACGAAAATAAATATAGTAAAATATGATAACTATTTCCGAAATACTAAAAGGCAGCGAATACTGCCTGACTCAGTTTAGCAAAGAAAAGATATTTCAACTTGAGGAAAGATTTGAATCAAGAGAGGTGAATGGCAAACCAACACTGTATATCAATCGCATCCATTGTTAGGAACGAAAACATTAGGTTTACCGAGGTTAAAGGCTGCGATTACACTGACCAGCGTTACGCTACGCACAATCCTTGCACGATGGTTTTCAAGTTAGTGCGGCAACTGACAGGGAAAGACGAAGAGCTGAATAGTGAATTGACAAATAAGATTGAAGAATAATTATGGCAAAAACACAACAAGAAATAAAAGAACTTCTTTCTACTGAGTTATACAAGAGGGCAATAAAAGATAAACTGATAGTGGTTAATAGTGACAACACTATAATACAGTACAGCTGCTACAACAAAACCAAGAGACGCTTGCAGAATCCAGAAGAGTTTGTGCAATCTGAAGCATTCTTGAAGTTAGTGTATGAGTACGACTATTTGCCAGAGAACATCTCGATAAACGAGTCGGTTCAAATTGGTTCTGAAACTCGCGAAGCTGACATATTAGTTTATAACGGCTCGCATACAAAAATACTGATTGTAGTTGAATGCAAGGAAGAAAATATAAACGAACGCCAGTTTCAAGTGGCAGTTGATCAGGCGTATAGTTATGCGCATGCAAAAGCGGCACAATACGTTTGGGTGACATCTGGCATCAAAGATGAATATTTTGAAATAACATCCATTGCACCTGTCGCGAGGAAAGCCATTAGCGACATTCCCAAACGTGATGGAAATGTAAAACGTTACAAATATACCAAGGGCGAGCATGAACCAGCCGAAGGCTCACAATCTGAGTTGGTTCAAAAATTCAAATCGGCTCACGATGCTTTATGGGGTGGCGGAGCATTAGCTCCCACAACCGCTTTTGACGAATTGGATAAACTAATTTTCTGTAAAATTTGGGATGAACGCTGGCGTGAAAATGACCCCAAAAGCAAAGGTCAACCATTCAATTTCCAAATCGTGAATTATCCCGATGATGAAGATAATAAAAAAGCAAAACTGGAACTCGAAAAACGAGTCAAGGATTTATATGAACATGGAAGGAAAAAAGATCCTGAAGTTTTCAAAGACGATATAAAACTCGACAAACATAAGATTTACACTGTTGTCCAATATTTGCAGGACATTAACCTTTCCAAAACTAATCTTGATGCGAAAGGTGTTGCTTTCCAGAATTTTATGGGAGACTTTTTTCGTGGTGATTTCGGACAGTTTTTCACGCCCAAGCCAATTGTAGAGTTTATGGTTAAGGCAATAGGGATTAACAAGGACTGGAAAGTTCTTGATACTTCGTGCGGCAGTGGAGGGTTCCTTTTGCAGGCCTTGAAAACAGTAAGAGACGAGGCCGATGACATTTACGGGAAGGACGAAATCGGCAGTGCTTCTTGGAAAAGCTATTGGCATGATTTTGCCGAAAAGCATCTCTACGGAATTGAAATCAATGAACAGATTTCACGCGTTGCCAAAATGAATATGATCATTCACGATGATGGGCACACCAATATCGTAACCAACGATGGACTGAGAAATAACTACAGCATCGAAATAGAAAACCGTAATCTGCATTTCCAAGATGGTACTTTCGACTTGATTATGACTAATCCGCCTTTTGGTTCCTCTGTAAAAGCAGATGAAGTGGGCTATTATAAGGAATACGAATTGTTTGAAAAGAACCTTGGAATCACAGAAACAAAAGACCGTATTGCGGACGATAACAATAAAAACAAATGGCGAACCTCGCAAAATACGGAAGTGCTGTTTTTGGAGCGGTGCTATAAGTATTTGAATGAAGAAAACGGTTATTTGGCAATTGTTATTCCTGATGGCATCCTTACCAACTCAACAAGCCAATATGTTAGAGACTGGATTATTGAGCATTTTAGAATACTGGCGGTTGTTTCGCTGCCACAGCACACCTTTGCCCATGTGAAAGCAGGTGTGAAATCATCAGTCTTGTTTTTGAAAAAACATCCTAAAGAATTGACCAAGAGATTTGAAGAGACTTTGGCAAGCATTAAAGCCAAGGTTAGAGCAGAGAAAGGTTTGGACAAAGACCAACGTGCCGAGCGAATGCTTGAGCTTTATAAAGAAGAGGTTTTCAAGTATTCTGAAGATTATGAAGTGCTGATGTTGGATGTAGAAAACATTGGCTACGATGCTACGGGTAAGAGCATTAAGGGCAGCGAATTGAATGATGTGGCAGTTCAAATCAGTGAGTTTATATCCAAAGTGAAATGAAATCGACAAACGTTTATATATCGGACATAATTGATTCTCAAAGAATTGATGTGGCATATTTCAGCAATAGTATTGGAGAGAAAGATTATGTCGCACTATCTAAATATGTCACTATAAAAGGAGGTAAGCGTATTCCTAAGGGAAGGACTTTCTCTTCGGAACAAACTGACTATTTATATTTGCGTCTGTCTGAAATCTCCGATTTTGAAAGAATAGATTTCGAGGTTTTTAAGTGTATTGACGAGGACCTGTTTGACATTTTGAAGCGATATGAAATCCACAATAATCAAATAGTATTTTCTATTGCTGGTACAATAGGGAAAGTTTTCGTTTTGAAAGATATTCCGAATGGCAAGCGTGTAATCTTAACTGAGAATTGCGCTATGATACAGCCTAAAGACGGTTCAATTCTTCCTGACTATATATCCATACTATTAAACTCTAATGTCGTACAAAAGCAAATAGGGCAGAATCGAGTTCAGACTACAATTCCTAAAATTGGATTGGACAGAATTGCGAAATTAAAAGTTCCTAAAGTTCCACCCATTGCAGTCCAACAAAAGATTGTCGAAATCTATTCTCAAGCCCAACAGACGAGATTGGGCAAACTTCAGGAAGCCAAGGAGTTATTAAACAGCATTGATGATTATTTGTTGGAAGTGTTGAAGATTGATAAGGAGCAACAAAGAAAAGAGGAACATAGACGAATACAGAAAAATGTCTCTTCTATAATTGGTGGTAGATTTGATGTGTCGTTTCATTCAGAAAAATTTGAAATGATTTCAACAAAATATCCCAATGCCAAATTGTCATCGCTTGTCGAAATAGATCCTTCTATAAAGTTTAATCTTCAACCTGACACAACCATTTCGTTCATTCCTATGGAATGTATTGATGAACACTTTGGAGAAATTTCTGAATATCGGGAAACTACAATTTCAAAAACCAAGGGATATACTAAATTTGAAGAAAATGACCTGTTATGGGCGAAAATTACGCCATGTATGCAAAATGGCAAATCCGCAATTGCGAGGAACTTGAAAAATGGACTTGGTTGTGGATCAACCGAGTATTATGTAATGCGTCCCAAAAACAATGAAGTTCTAATAGAATACATATACTTATTGCTTCGTCATCACGATGTGCTCAAGGCAGCGCAGGGGTCGTTTGGTGGTTCCGCAGGTCAGCAAAGAGTATCAAGTCAATATTTGAAATCCGTAACGATTCCTTATCCTGATATTTCCACTCAAAAAATGATTGTAGATACAATACACGGAATAAAAGACAAAGCGAAGCAACTTCAAAAAGATGGAGATGCTTTGCTGGAAGAAACAAAACAAAGGATTGAAAAAATGATAATTGGATAGGATTATGGCAAAGTTAGAAGGAATAATTTACAAAACATTTGACCATTATGTGGTTCTGAGAGGTTTTGCGCCAATTAAAGATTTGGCAACTATATCTCATCGTCCAAAATCATATCAACGGGTTGCAAACGAACGGCATAAAGCAGAGATTATCAGTTTTTTGAATTCAGGTGAATATAAGTATTTTCCGGAAGTTACATTGGCTTGTAGGGTGGAAAGGTACTCTGAATTTGCTTCCAACATTGGTGTTGATGCTGCTGTGGATCGGGATGATGCACAATTTGTCAAAGGATTAAAAGTGCTTAGTGAAAGACTTCCTTACGATGGATATAGAGCTCGCCATGCGAATCTAACAAAAAGTTCAAATGAGGATTTGGTTAGGGTTGATGGCAATCACAGACTTGAGCCTTTTGACAATGGAAACGATGAATTATGGGAAAAAACAGGGGCTGACAAAACAAAGTTGGAGAAACTAATTGTTCCTTTCACTGTTGTTTTTTCAGAAAAAGAGTTTGGTGACAAATTTGAAGCAGGTATTTTCCATAATATCAATTTCAGGCAGCTGCCATTAAGGGAGGAAGCAAGTTTGAAAATCATATCTGATTTAAATGCATTCGATGAAAGGAAAACTTAGGAGAAGCTTATCCTTTAGCATTAGAATTAATAAATGAGATTAAAAGAGGAAAGTACGATTCTATTTATTGGTTAAAGTCGGAAACAGACACAGAAAAATCTTATTATAGAACATCCTGCCTTCGCATTTCACAGATGCTCATATCGCAAAAAGAAAGAATTGAAGAATTGTTGTCCGAAGCACAAGCGGAAAGCAAGGATACAGAGAATGAGATATCTACTCAGGAAGCAAAGGTGGCAAGCCTTAATAATGATATAGACAGTAAGAAAAAAGAAATTGAAAAAATGGAAATTGATATTCCAGATTTTTCAAAGGCAAGCCAATATAAATCTGCAACCTTTAAATACGCAGATTTGAAATCGAGTAGAGATGTCGAGAACAATAAATTAGGTATGCTTCGCCAAAAGCAGGAACATCTCAAATATAATGTAAGATCGCTAAATAATTATCTTGCAAAATGTACTAATAAGGAATGCATATTGTCATCATTGAATTCACTAACAAATGTTTACAACGGATTTGGTGACGATTATGGCAACATTGCATATTTATGTGCATTAGTCCATTATTCGTTATTGGACAATGGACAATTGGAGTCTTTTGTCAGTTGGTCAAAGCAAAATGGCATAAACAAAATTACAGACCCAGATGACCTGTCAAAAGATGCTTCTTCAAATTTGATTGCAATGTTTGACCAGATTCACCAAGCAAAGAAGAACGAAATATTTATTTCCATGCAATTTGGTGATTCTCAAAGCGAATTGATATTTGAAAAGATTGTTAGATCTATCGAGTTGTTTAACTTTAAGCACAAAGATATTAGTTTAAGGGCAACTCCCATTCGTATTGATAGGAAAGTAGAAGCTAGTACATCGTCAATACCCAAGGCAATTAGAGAAGCTATAAAATCGTGCGGTTTGATTATTGCTGATCTGAGTAGTGCCAATATTAATGTTTATCACGAAATTGGGTATGCAATGGGTGTGGCAGAGTCTAATAATATGATTCCAAATATCATTCTTCTTTACAAAGAGAATACAGACCACAACAAAGACAGTAAAGACGTGGACAAATTTGTTGGGTTTAATTTGAGAAATCTGTCACAATTGAGATTTAGAGAATACGATCAATTGGTTGAAGGTCTTGTAAAAAGACTTGAAAAGCATTATGGGGTATAATATTAAAAGTAACTATTATGAAAATCAAAGAAATACACATTGAAAATTTCCGCTCCATTAAAAATGAGACTATAGTAATGGACAAGAACTGTCTTATTTTGCTTGGGAAAAATGAGGCAGGGAAAAGCAATGTTCTCAAAGCAATTGCAGCCCTTTTCGGACAATATCCTGTGACGGTAAAAGACCAGCGAAAAAAAATTAATAATGAAAGGATTCAAACTTGGCGTATATACATGACTCTCGAATATGAAGAAAAGGATGTTTTGAATATCAAGGAATCTTTGATGAAAAAGTATGCCACAATTAAAGATATTACGTTTACGGGAGGTAAAAGTCTTAATGACTTTATTCAAGCAGAATTACCTCATTTTATCTATAGAATAATAATTACAAATAATGCAAAACCATTACTTGTCCATACTGAAGAAAAACAATCAGATGTTATTCCAGAAAAGGAATTGTATCAGAACGGAGCTGTTATTTCGTTTCAACCACAAGGGAACAAGATAGATTTAAGAGATTTGCTATTAGTAGAAATACAAAAAATATACTCTGAAAATCCGTATAAATGTATTTTCTGGCATTATGATAATAACTTGTTGTTACCAGATCAAGTAGCAATAAATCAGTTTACGGCAAATCCTTCGCAATATAAATCGTTAGAGAATATATTCATAATGTGTAATAGAACAAATATTGCACAAGATTTTAAAGAAGCTTACGAGCAAGATGGCGATTACCTTAATCTGTTGGATCAAGTTTCAAAAGAAGTAACAAGAGTTTTTCGCAAAATATGGAAAGACTTTAAAAGCACTTCTATTGAATTAACACCAGATGGAGGTAATATCTTGATAAAAGTAGCTGATAATGCAAAATATTCTTTTACAGATAGAAGTGATGGATTCAAGAGATTTATTAGTATATTACTAAATTTATCTACCCAGTCTCGTTCTGGTAAAATAGGAGAACGCGACATTATCATAATTGACGAACCCGACCAAAGTTTATACCCAACAAGTGCCAAATATTTAAAAGAAGAATTGCTAAAAATAAGTGAGAAATCAAGAATAATCTATGCAACTCATTCGCAATATATGATTGACTCAGATTGTTTGGAACGTCATTTAATTGTGGAAAAGAAAAATGATATTACAACTATTCATAAAGAAACTGGGGTCGCTTCATATTCTGATGATGAACTTTTACGAAATGCCATAGGTAGCAGTATTTTTGAATGTATTCAGGAGAAAAATATTATTTTTGAAGGATGGTTAGACAAAGAGTTATTCAATAAATATATATCTATTGTTGGCTCGAATGATTTTAAAACTATAGGAAAAACCTTTCTACGTGGCATTTCAGGAGCAGAAACACTAGTACCATTGTTGATTTTAGCAAATAAAAAATTTGTTGTCATAGCAGATTCAGATAAAACTTCTGTAAATAAAAGAAAAGATTTTGAGAATGCTTTTCCTGAGTATAAAGATTGCTGGATAGCATATGGCGACATAGATAATAAGATCAGCACACTAGAAGATTTTGTAAATAAGGACATCATAAAGAAAGTTTTAAAAGAGAATGGAGAGCCAAATTATAAGTATAATGATGGGTTAACAGCCATTCCCAATATTGAAGCATGTTCAAAAGATAAGCAAAATATAAAACGAAAGATAATTGAAAGTGTTAAAGGGAAAGATGATGTGGCATCATCATATAACAATCTCTTAGACGCTATTCTAAAGAAATTAGATCATTCTGTGGAGAGTAAATGTATAGGAAGCAGAAAATAGTTTTTGAGCAAGTAAAGAATACTTTGCTCCAAGCGAAAAAGTAGTATTTTAGCGAAAAATAAAACACCATGAAAAAGAAAATCTTCATAAGTAGTGTACAAAGCGAGTTTCAGAACGAGCGGAAGCAATTGGCTGAGTATATCCGTCAAGATGCATTGTTTTCGCAATATTTTGAGCCGTTTTTGTTTGAGGAACTGCCTGCACAAGACAAGTCTGCACAAAAATCATTTTTAGAACAGGTTGCCAAGGCCGATGTTTATTTGCTTCTGTTGGGTGAACAATATGGTTGTGAAGACGCAAAAGGTGTTTCACCAACGGAACAAGAATACAACACCGCAACTGCCCAACATGTCTATCGGTTGGCTTTTATAAAAAATGTAGCACAACGTGATGCGAAGGAGGATTTGTTTAAACAAAAGATTGACGGTGAAGTAATACGTAATTCATTTAGTTCTTACGAAGAACTGCAAAGTAGTGTTTATGCCTCTTTGGTTGATTATATGTTGCAGAACAATCTCCTGCACAGTGGTCCATTCGATTCTTCGGTATTTGCAGGAGCTACAATAAATGACCTTGATAAGGAAAAAATCCGTTGGTTTGTCGGTCTTGCTCGTGAAAAACGGCAATTTCCCTTGCAATATTCAGAAGATAACATACATCAGATTCTTAGCAGTCTTCATTTGATTACTGACGACGATAAGATAAAGAACGCCGCCTTGCTTTTGTTTGCTAAAGATGTACAGAAATGGTTTGCTTCGGCAACCATAAAATGTGCCCAGTTTTATGGAACAAAAGTTCAAAAACCAATGCTATCGCAACAAATTTATGGAGGAAGTGTATTTGAAATGGTTGATCAAGCGGTTGGATTTGTCATGTCGCGTATCAATCAACAGGTTGGCGAACGGATTCATTCAGCCCAAGTGGACGTAACACCCGAACTTCCAACACAAGCTGTAATGGAAGCTATTGTAAATGCGGTGGTACACCGTGACTATAACAGCACAGGAAGTGTACAGGTAATGTTGTTCAAGGATAGACTTGAAGTGTGGAATCCCGGACGCTTACCACAAGGAATGACCATAAAAAAATTAACTGCCGAACATTCATCGCGTCCGGTCAATCCTGTTCTTGCTAATCCTGTATATTTAGCAGGATATATTGAGCAAATGGGCACTGGAACAACTGATATTATAGATAGTTGTGAAGCTATGAATCTAAAGACTCCTGAATTTTATCAAGATGAAGATTTCAGGGCAATATTATGGAGGTCGGAACGTCTTGATACTGAAACTGATATAAATACGAATATCAACCAAAATGATAGGCAAAATGATAGGCAAAATGATAGGCAAAATGATAGGCAAAATGATAGGCAAAAGTTTAGTAAAAGACAGAGTAAAATTCTTCGTTTAATAGAGGGGAATAGCTCTATTACAGCAGAGGAATTAGCACAAAAAATGGATGTGTCTGTGCCAACAATTTATCGTGACCTAAAATCATTACACATCAAATGGTCGGGACCAGCAAAGGCAGGTCACTGGGTATTTGAAAAACAATAAACTTCATTTACGAGCATTAGCAATTCACCCCCAAGTTGGGGGCGAATTAGTTCTAAAACAATGTAAACCTTTGCCCCAAGCGAAAAAGTAGTTGCTTAGCGAAAAAAACAAAACTTTCAGCCCTTTATCCTACACTTCCTTCCAACGAAATGGCTATCAGCTTATTGGCTTCAATGGCAAATTCCATTGGCAAGTGGGTAAGAACGTCTTTTGCAAAGCCGTTCACAATCAAGCTCATAGCGCTTTCGGTTGACAAACCTCGTTGGTTGCAGTAGAAAATTTGATCGTCGGCAATTTTTGACGTCGTTGCTTCGTGTTCCACCGTTGCCGTATTGTTCTGAATATCAATCACAGGGAACGTGTGGGCACCGCAATTAGAACCAATCAAAAGCGAATCGCATTGTGAGAAATTATGGGCATTTTCGGCGTTTTTGCCCATTCGTACCAAACCACGATATGAATTATTACTCTGCCCCAACGAAATTCCTTTTGAAATTATCGTGCTTTTGGTGTTTTTGCCAAGATGAATCATCTTCGTTCCCGTATCGGCTTGCTGACGATTGCGCGTCACAGCCACGGAATAGAACTCCGAAACGGAATTGTCGCCTTTGAGCACCGTGCTTGGATATTTCCACGTAATGGCAGAGCCAGTTTCGACTTGCGTCCACGAGATTTTTGAATTGTTTCCCTTGCACAATCCTCGTTTCGTCACAAAATTGTAAATACCACCCTTGCCGTCCTTGTCGCCCGCGTACCAGTTTTGCACAGTGGAATATTTTATTTCAGCATTTTCCATAGCGACCAATTCCACAACAGCGGCGTGAAGTTGGTTTTCGTCATGCATCGGGGCGGTGCAACCTTCCAAATAACTTACGTATGCGCCTTCGTCGGCAACAATCAACGTGCGCTCAAATTGTCCTGTCTTTGTGGCGTTTATACGGAAATATGTCGATAATTCCACCGGACAACGAACGCCTTTGGGAATATACACAAACGAACCATCGCTAAACACGGCGGCGTTCAAAGCTGCATAAAAATTGTCGGTTGATGGCACCACCGAACCAAGATATTGTTTCACCAAATCGGGATGCTCGCGGGCTGCTTCGCTGAACGAGCAAAAAATGATGCCCTTCGCCTGCAATTGCTCACGAAACTGTGTGTGAACCGACACACTGTCGAACACCGCATCGACGGCAACTCCCGAAAGAACTTTTTGTTCCTCCAACGGAATTCCCAACTTATTGAATGTGTCAATTATTTCTGGGTCAACCTCATCAAGCGAATTGTATTTTGCCTTGTCCTTCGGTTGTGCGTAGTAGCTTATGCTTTGAAAATCAGGTATTTCAAATTTCAAATGACCCCAATTCGGATGTTTCATCGTAATCCAATGGCGATATGCCTTCAAACGGAATTCCAACAACCAGTCTGGCTCATTTTTCACGGCAGAAATTCGACGAATAATGTCCTCGTTCAGTCCCGGCGGAAACACATCGGTTTCCACATTCGACGAAAATCCGTATTTGTATTCTTCGGATTCAAGATTGTCAAGAACATTCGTATCTTCCATCTGCTACTGCATTAAAGATTCAAAATCAATAACAGATTCCGGTTTCACAAATTCGTGAACCGAACCATTCTCGCATTGTAACGTACGAGTGGGATACCGTTGCATCATAAGCGTGTTATGCGACACGAGGAATATGGTACAACCCGCTTTGGCAATAGAATGAAACAATTGGAATATCTCGTCGGAACTTTCGTCATCAAGATTTCCCGTCGGCTCGTCCGCCAAAATAATTTCAGGATCATTCAAAAGTGCACGGGCAATTGTTACACGTTGCTGCTCGCCACCCGAGAGTTGGTGAGGCATATTATATTCTTTGTCGGCAAGACCAACTTGGGTAAGCACTTCGGTGATTCTGGCCTGAATCTGCGAATTTTTCGACCAACCAGTCGCTTTCAGCACAAAAACCAGATTGTCGTGCACGTTTCTATCCGACAAAAGTTGAAAATCTTGGAACACAACCGACACCTTACGACGGAGATACGGAATTTTTTTCCGTTTGATTTTCGTCAAATCGTAGTCGGCAATGACCGCCTCGCCATCCAAAAGAGGAATCTCGGCATACATTGTCTTTAACAAACTTGATTTTCCAACTGCCGTCTTACCAATAAGATACACAATTTCACCTTCTCCAATCGAGAACGAAACGTCTGTTAAGATAGGATTATCCTCGTCGTAACCGATATTTGCGTGGTCAAAATAGATTTTGTTCGCCATTGCCGTAATTTTTGACAAAGATAGAAAAATAGAATGATATGGGAAATAAAGGAGAAATTTTGTTTTTCAAATAGTAAATCTTCCAATAAATTACTACTTTTGGCAAGAATTTTTTTTCGATGAAAAAATTTGTTACCATAGTATTTACAATGCTTGCTGTTGCAGCATTCGCACAAGATTCGCTGAGTGTGGAGGAAATCATTGCTCGCGATCAGGAAGGTCAAGGTGTTGTGGTTATCAACCAGGATGCACGCATTGCAGAACTGCTTGAACGTCACATAGCTATCAACAAAGCGAATGAGGGGAAAGTTGCGGGCTGGCGAGTTCAGATTTACAATTCCTCGGGAACAAATTCTCGTTCCGAGGCACAAAATGCAAGAAAAATTTTCTTATCGAAATATCCCGACGTGGGCGCATATTTGATTTATCAGCCACCATTTTTCAAAATTCGCGTGGGCGACTTTCGTACAAAAGCCGAAGCATACGCTTTTTACAAAAAGTTGATAGTTGATTTTCCTGTTTCGTATTTGGTGACCGACCAAATAAACTTCCCCAAACTGATAGAATCGGTACCAAACAACAAAGATTTGGAATCACTACTGCAAGAAGGTAATTTTTAACGAAAAAAATTCGTCTATTTTTCCCTTAAAAACATAGGGTCATTCAGATTTTGCGTGTCTTATCTAAAAAAAATTTAAAATACAATGAAAAAAGTTCTTCTCTTAATTACTGGTATTGCATTCGCAATTGCCTCTTTTTCACAAAATTATCCATTCCCTATGAACGAAAGCGGATATTCCTATCCGTATGGTATCGTGCCAGGAACCGTTTCCAATTCCACGATACAGTCAAAGTTCAAAGCGTGGGAAAATGCCATGTGGGACGAAAGCGGAAATCTTGGTCGTATCAAATATGACGACGGGACATCTACCGTAAGTGAAGGTATTGCATACGGTATGTTGATTTACGTGTATATGGCGAACGAAACCAACACGCAATGTCAGGACCACTTCGATAAATTATACAACTACTATAAAAAGTATAGTGACTCGAAAGGATTGATGAACTGGAAGGTTACCGGATTTAACTCTGTTGCAAACGGAGGAAGCGGAGCGGCAACCGACGCTGACTTGGACGTGGCTTTGGCACTTTGTTTGGCAGCGAAACAATGGGGTTCGTCAAGCACGTATAATTATGCAACAGAAGCAGAAACCATATTGAAAAACATTTATCAATATGAAACATCCACTCACAACGGATTGCGTGTATTCAAACCTGGCGACTCCTGGGACAATAATGGAAATCCATGTTATTTTACACAGGCATCGGTTGGTGTGTTTAAGCAAGCACAAGAAAACTTAGGATTCACCACGACAAAAGATTGGGCTACGATATATGACGACGGGCTTACCTACTTGGAAAAATCGGAACGAAACGGATTGTGGCCAAACTGGACAGATTGGTCATCAAACTATGCTCCTGCAAGTCGAGGAGGTGATGGTGCAGATTTCGGTTGGGATGCGTGCCGCGTTCCATGGAGAATCGGCTGGGACTATGTTTGGTTTGGTTCGTCAAGCAGCAAAGCAATGCTTGAAAAAACTGTCGCAATGATGTCGGCACGAGGTGCCTTGTCTTCACCAAGCAAAGTAGGATATTTCTCAAATTTAACGGGTTCTTCTTACAATGATTTGCAATTAGGAAGTGAATCTTATCTTCGTGGTAACGTAGCTTGGACGGGAAGTTTGGCGTGTGCATTTATGATTGACGACGATTATCAGTCATATTTGGACACCTATTATAATGACTTGAAATCAAAAACTGGTAGTGCATATTATGCTCAAACATTGCAAGTGCTTTATTTGTTGACATTGTCGGGTAATGCCGCAAACTTCTATGACTGTGACGGTGGTTCTGTCGTTATCACAAATCCTGTTATTTCTGCTGCAGAAACAGATGGTTCAAAAATCACTCTGACGTGTTCAAAGAAAATGGTTTCGTCAAACAATTATAGCGGTTTCACCATTTACAAAGGAGGCGTAGCACAATCGAATGCTATTTCTTCAATGTCGGTTTCTGGGAAAACGATTACACTTACTTTGAATAACAATATCTCGATAGAATCAGGCGATATGCTTGCCATTTCATACAATGGCACATATTTGCAAAGCGAAGAAGGTGGAACATTAGGTAATCTTGTGAAAATGACGGTTAAAAACAATGTTCCTGGTGGAAATACCTTGCTTGCCGATTGTGAAAACGGTGAAGTTACATTGCTTGGAGGAACGTGGTATTCGTACGTTGGAAAAGGAACACAATCGTATGAGATTGTATCAGGAGGAGCAAATTCCACGTCTCACTCGGCACATTTTACCTATAATACCATAGGTGATTATGCAGGTATGGGCTTTAACATATTAGAAGACGAAACTGCATACGATTTTTCTGGTTCTACGGGTATAACATTCTATCATAAAGGTAGTGCCGCAACATTGGAAATTGGAACAAGCGCCATTACAGATTATAGTTATCACACTGTGGAAATTCAGTCACACAATTCGTGGACACCAGTTACCGTAGAATGGACAAATGTACAACGTCCTTCGTGGGGAACTGGAAGTTCTCTTGACTTTAACGATGAGAAATTGTACTCTCAAATCACAAAATTCCAATGGAAAGTAACCTCAGGTTCTGGCGAATTTTATATTGACGAAGTAACACTGGTTGGAAAGACTATCGATATCTCTCTTGACCATTCGAAATTGGAAGCAACTCTTGCAACGGCAAATACATTATATAACGGTGCAACCACCGACAAATATCCTCAATCTGCTATAACAACATTCTACAATGCAATAGATGCCGCTGCAACGACAAATATGACGGCAACGACGCAAAGCGAACTTGATAACGCAAACACAACTTTGACAAAGGCAATCGCAACATTCAAGGCATCTGAAATTAAACCGGTTGTCAATAAGGAAGATTTGGCAACGCTAATCAACAGCACAAAATCTATACTTAACACAACAACAGCAGGTACGGCAGTTGGTCAATATTCTGCAACATTGAGAACCAAACTTCAAACTGCACTCTCAAATGCAGAGACAATAAACAACAAGGCAACAGCAACGCAAACCGAAGTTGACAATCAAGTTACCGCATTGCGCACGGCATACAACGCGTATATGGCATCGGAAGTAAAAACTGCTGTTGACGATTTGGAATTTGCATTCTCAGTATATCCAAATCCTTGCGTTGATGTATTAAACATTGAAGCAAACAACGAAATTGCATTTGTAAAGATTTTAGGTCTGAATGGTTCAAAATCAATGTTTGAAATCAATCAAACCTCAACACAAATTTCAGTAAATTCATTGGCAAATGGAATCTACGTTATGCAAGTCGTATTTGCTGACGGTTCTGTACAAACAACGCAATTCATAAAGAAATAGAGATAATCTACAACAATCAATAAAAAACGCCATCGGGGAATTCCTCGATGGCGTTTTATTTGTAGGGAGACGATGTGCACATCGTCTCTACTTGAGTTCTCGTTATTTTACCACACCTTCTTTAATCAGGTATTCGCCAATTTGAACGGCATTCAAAGCGGCACCTTTCTTAATTTGGTCGCCGACTAACCACAATGTCAAACCGTTTTCGTTAGCCAAATCTTTGCGAACACGACCAACATATACGTCGTCTTTGCCAGCCAAGAACAATGGCATTGGGTATTTTTTGTTTGCCGGGTCGTCCATCAATTGGATTCCTTCGCCGTTTGCTATGGCATTTTGCGCCTCTTCAACCGAAATAGGACGTTCTGTTTCAATCCAAACTGCTTCGGAGTGTGAACGTAACGAAGGAACGCGAACGCACATTGCCGAACATTTCACGTCGCTGTGCATAATCTTGCGTGTTTCGTTGAACATCTTCATTTCCTCTTTGGTGTAACCATTGTCGGTGAACACGTCGATTTGAGGAATTACATTGTATGCCAACTGATATGCGAATTTATTTACCGTAACTGGCTTGCCGTCAAGCACTTCGCGATATTGTTGTTCCAATTCGGCCATAGCAGCCGCACCAGCGCCACTTGCTGCCTGATAACTTGCAATGTGGATTCTCTTGATATGCGAAAGTTTTTCAAGCGGTTGCAAAACCACAACCATCATAATCGTCGTACAGTTCGGATTTGCAATGATTCCTTTCGGGCGAACCAACGCATCTTTTGCGTTACATTCTGGCACAACAAGAGGAACTTGGTCGTCCATACGGAATGCGCTTGAGTTGTCAATCATTATGGCACCGAATTTTGTAATATCTTCGGCATATTCTTTCGAAACGCCTGCACCAGCCGACGTAAACGCAATGTCAACGCCCTTGAAGTCATTGCCGTGCTTCAATAGTTGAACAGTGTATTCCTTACCTTTGAACGTGTATTTTTTTCCTGCACTTCGTTCTGAACCAAACAAAACCAATTCATCCATTGGGAAATTTCTTTCGTCCAACACACGAAGAAATTCCTGACCTACTGCTCCACTCGCACCAACTATTGCTACTTTCATATTTTTATATTACTTTTGACCGTTAAAATTTTAATGCCGCAAATATAAAGAATTATGAAGAAAATCTTTGTTCTCGTTGCATTTTTATGCACTACTATTATTATGTATGCACAGCACAAACCTTTTCCACACGTTGTGATAACCGAAATTATGGCCGACCCCACGCCGCTTGTGGGCTTGCCCGATTTTGAATATGTGGAGATTTACAACGTATCGAACGACACCATTGAGTGTTCTGATTTACAATTGATTGCAGGAACGAAAAATTACACACTGCCTAAAGGAAATTTGTATCCGCAAGAATATCTCTGCATTATTTCAAACAAAGCCCAGATGTTTTTTCCCGATTCTCTGCATTTTGCCTATCTCAAAACATTTCCCGCAATTACCAATAGTGGCCAAACGGTAGGAATCTTGTACAATGACACCCTAATTTCGTCGGTTACGTTTACTGAAGATTGGTATCACGATGATTTTAAGCAAGATGGCGGTTGGAGTCTGGAAAAAATCGACGTCGAGAATTTCTCGGAAACGCCAGACAACTGGAACGCATCAAAAAACAGGATGGGTGGGACGCCAGGATTTATGAATTCCGTCGCACAAGAAAATGACGACTTCACCGCGCCAACGATTGCTTCTATTCAAATTGTCTCGGATTCCGTCCTGCAAGTCGTTTTCTCCGAAAATATTGATATAGAACAATTTATACAAAATTGTGACATATATGATACGCTTGCATTTCGCGATGCCACGGAAATAGATAATTCCATGTCAAAATACGAATTGCTCCTCAATATTCGTCTGGAAGAAAAGCAAAGTTATACACTTTCGTTACGAGAAAATTGTACTGATTTGGCGGGGAACCAGTTTGAACCGAATCAATATGTTTTTGCGAAAACGGATTCCTTATTGTTTCGAAATTCCGTCGTCATCAATGAAATCTTGTTTAATCCGTTATCGGGAGAATCTTCTTTTGTCGAGTTGTACAACAATTCAGACTCGTATTTTGATTTGTCGCAAATGTATTTTTCCAACGGCTCCACGTTCACAAGAATCGCCGAAAACTTTGCGCTGTTTCCTCCGCAAACCTACGTGGTTGTTTCGCCCGACGCTGATTTATACTATGAAAAGTGCAATTGCGAGAATGCAATTTTTTTGAAGGCAAAATTGCCTACGTTGCCTAATGAAGAAGGAACGATTATGCTCCTCAACCGCTGGGAAGAAGTGATTGACTCCGTTACTTACAACGAAAATTGGCATTCCGCGAATGTGGAACCCGACGGAACGTCAATAGAGCGGGTTTCGTTCATCTTGCCGTCGTTTGAGGCGAGTGCATGGGCTTCGGCAACGGCTTCTGTCGGTTTTTCAACGCCCGGTTGCCAAAATTCGCAAGCCCGAGAATTGTTTTTTCAGAAAGGAATATCACTTGAGTCAGAAGTTGTTACGCCTAATGGCGACGGCGAAAATGACGAACTATGTGTTTTGATTGAAAACGAAGAATATGGACTTTATTGTAACATACGGATTTTTTCCATTTCGGGGCATTTCGTCAAGCAAATTGCCGACACAGAACTTATGGGCGGGAAAAATCTCATTCGATGGGATTGCACAAACACACAAGGGCAAATCGTACCCAAAGGTATTTATCTCGTACACATTGAAATAGTGAAAGACGGGAAAATTACAAAACGCAACAAGTTGACTATCAGTATTTTGAAAACAAATTCGTAATTTGTATAATAAGTTATTAACAATCGTTTTTGTATGAAAAAAAGTAATATATTTGCATTGATGGAAAAAGGTCATTTTATGAAAACGAGACTTTTTCCCTAAAGTAAGTCAATGAATAGTTAATTTATGGAAGTAAAAAAATTTTCTGACTTAAATTTATACCTAAAAGGATTCGAGATTGAATCCATTGGGAACCAAGCTGTTCGCAAAGCTCAGGAAGAGAACAGAAAGAAGGGCATTCCGCTTGTGTATTCTGTAGATGGAAAGATTTATTATGAATTGGCAGACGGTACTGTTACGACAAACAGTCCATTTAAAACTGAAAAAGGATAACCATATAAATAACCCCTTTTGAGGGATAACAAAAACAAATATGAAAATAATTTCTAAGACTTTAATAGCTGCGCTTTGCATAGCTCCAAGTGTGGTTTTTTCTCAAACGATTACAATTGACGTGAAGTCTAATGTTCACGCCATTAGTCCGTATATTTACGGTTCAAACGAGGATTGTGACTTCACAACATCGGCTCGTTGGGGTGGCAATCGTAGTACAACTTATAACTGGGAAAACAATGCTTCAAATGGCGGAAACGATTATAGCAACGTTTCCGATGGTTTTTATGATTACACTGGTAGTTCAACGCCAGCACTGCCAATCGTAAATTTCGTGAAAAATGCCGACGCAAGAAATCAGTTTAAAATTGTCTCTTTGCAGGCAGCTGGCTACGTTGCAGCCGACAAAGACGGACAAATCACCGAAGTGGCGTCGGACGAAAACACTCGCTGGAAGAAACTTGAGTTCAACAAACCTACTCCATACTCTTTAACACCCGACAAAAATGACGATGTCGTTTATATTGACGAATTGGTAAACTATCTCCAAACGTTGGGAGAACCAGGAAACGGCGGTGTTGATGCCTATGCAGTT
Organism: Bacteroidales bacterium; assembly: GCA_017642535.1. Classification (GTDB taxonomy): domain Bacteria; phylum Bacteroidota; class Bacteroidia; order Bacteroidales; family UBA1715; genus UBA1715. The sequence goes on from JAGCOW010000024.1 coordinate 20,485, forward strand.
GATAACGAGCCATTCCTGTGGTCTCGTTCTCACCCAATGTTGCACCCTGAACAAACAACATATCAGGAATTGTTTGAAAAAACAAAGTTAATTGCATCAACGGTACACAAAATTTCGCCACGCACCGAAATTGTTGGTCCAATGTTCTATGGATGGACTGATGCCGCTCGCTGGGGAGTTGCCGAAAACGAGTTTGCTCCCACATTTAGAGTAAAAAATGACTCATATCGTTGGTTTGTTGACTTTTATCTTGACAGTTTGCGTCAAATGGAAGAAAAATTTGGCGAACGTTTCTTGGACATTATTTCATTTCACTGGTATCCCGAAGCAACAGGAACGGAAACGAAATATACAGACGGGGCCAAAAAAGGTCAACTGGTTCGAATTGTAAACACCAGTACATCGGATGGTGCAACTCCAGCTCAATTACTTGCCGCCGACGTTGTAGAAGCGCGCCTGCAAGCTCCTCGTACTCTTTGGGATAACACATATAAAGAAAAAAGCTATGTAGGAAACGAAATTGCACGCCAACTGCCAAAATCACGACGTTCTTTGTTGCAAGCGGTAAAATACTCCATCGACACGTATTATCCAGGTACAAAGATTGCCTTTACCGAATTTGAATACGATGCAGAGGGACACTGGTCGGGTGGCTTGGCATTGGTTGATGTGTTAGGTATTTTTGGTCGCGAAGATGTGTATTTGGCTACAAAATGGAATAAATTCCAGTCGTATTCAACCGCTGCATATAAATTATACCTTAATTACGATGGTAATGGCAACGGATTTGGAACGACATCGGTACAAGACGTTTTCACCGATACTGTAAAATTGGCAAGCTACGCATCGTTGGATGAGGAAGGCAACCTTCATATTATCGCAATCAATAAAACAGAAAACGCTTTGCCTGCGAATTTTGTCTTGCAAAATGGTGTTTATTCCGATGGCGTAATATATGGTTTTGACCAAAATTCGGCTGACATCTTGCAAATGGGAACCATCGACAATATTGAGAATTCGGAATTCACCTATTCTTTACCTGCTTATTCTGCACTACATTTTATTTTGAACGTGGTAAAACAAACGACCCTTGTTAAAGCACAATTGTTTGAGGAGACTAAAATCACTGCAACGTTCAAGGATAATGTTTCTTTACAGGATGCTACAGAGGCAAAGAACGAATTTGTCGTATTGGTTGACGACGTGCAACAAGAAATTTCGAGCATTTCCGCCGAAAACAATGTGGTATATGTGACATTGGCAAACCCGATTAGCAATACGGCTACCATCAGTCTTTCATACGCTGGAAGCAATGCTATCGGTATAAACAACCTGCCTCTTGACAAATTCGACGAATTCCCTGTAACTAACGAACTGCCAACAGCACCATTATTGTTTGAGGCAATGGAAATTTCGCCAGCAGGAACATACGCTAAATTGACATTCTCAAAAGCAATTGCTGAATTTTCCGACGATTGTGGGATTGTGATACAAAATGGAGATAACACGTTGGACTTCACTGCAAAATTGTCTGAAGAATCAAACTATGAATTGTATTTGTACACGACGACAAGAATTTACAAATACGATGTTACAACAATTTCTTCTACTGGTAACACGAATTTAAAAGATGTGAACGGTGTGGCTGTGTCGGATTTTAGTGTTTCTGACAAGGCAGGTGCAAATTACACTCCTGAAATTGATTCAGCCGTTATTGCCGACAACTTTACTATCAATGTGTATTTCGACGCAAATATGTCACAAACAACCGACTATTCTCACGCCGGATTCCATATTGTTGAACGCAATCCTGAAACCAGCGAGGTAAAAGAACTGGATTTTATTGCATCGTATAAACGAAACAATCGTATGTTGGAATTTACAACTATTCCTCCAATGTTGCAAGGTTATGAATATACCTTGAAATACGATGGTGACGATGTTGTTCAAACAATTCATCAAGGTATTTTGGAACATATAGAAATTGCATTGGAGAATGACTTGACTTCGGGTGGAACGATTGTTGCTGTGCCAGGAGTGATTCAAGCCGACGAATTCTGGTTCCAGACGGGTGGCCCGGTAAAAGGTGAAAGTACCGACGACGATGAATTGGGCAACGGAACAGAGTTGGGCTATACTGGCGCAGGCGACTACTATACGTATTTCATCTCGGTTGAGGAAGCGAAAAAATACACTTTAACAGTACGATATTCAGCCGATGACGCTGTTGGTTACGATGGTTTGATAGGTTTCTTAATAAATGGTGGCGACGAAATCAATTATATCAAATTGCCTGCAACGGGTAGTTTCACCGAATGGGCTTCCGTTCATAGAGTGATTGATCTCCCAGCAGGCGATTCAATTGAATTCAAGATGAAAGTTGAAAAGTCTGGATTTAACTTGAATTATTTCAATATTACGGATGAAGAACTATACCCTGAAATCGCAATAACAAAATCATATATAGTAAAAGATGGAAATATTCTTTTCTTGATTTATGACAAAGAAGTTACAACACTTCCTGAAACATCGGATTTTGTTATAATGGCAGAAGGTAAACGTGTTGAAGTATCTTCTTTTGAATATGTTAACGGCGACAAGAAAAAGATTCGTTGCTATCTCGCTTCAAAAATTTATAAAAATCAAGAAGTTTCACTTTCGTTCGAAACGGAAAAAGGTCTTTCAATCGAAGGTGCCACTCTTCCAACAATGACAGATGTTGCTATCACGAACAATTCGGTTATTTCGAAACCGTTAGTGGCAATAAACACTGTTGGCAAAGATTTTTTTGTCGTTTCTCCAAATCCTGTGAAAGTTAATTCCAATGTTGTTCTTTCCTATGAAGAGGACGAAGAAGTTTCTTATACGATATTATCAAGTATAGGAACAAAAATTTCGGCTGGTAAATTCACAAAAGAAACGACAATATCTTTCAGTAAATCAGGAGTTTATTTCATATCATTACAAACAAGCAACGGAACCATTACGGAAAAAATTATCGTTGAATAGTGTACAAAATACACTTTTAAGTTTTATATTTGTGAAAATGATATAAAACTATATGATTATGAGAAAAGTATTTTTATGTATTGCAAGTCTTTGCTTGGGCTTTGGGGCTTTCGCACAAGACAACGAGGCAGAAGCAGCATTGGCTGCAATGGGTTCTACGGCTTATTGGAATAATTGGAAAACGAACTATGAACTTTGGGATAGTTATTGGGATGTAGATGACCAAACAACCAACGTCCAAGTCTTAAAGGGCCTATCTCCTGCCAACGGAATAGAATTTGAGTCAAGCAGTATAACCGACGGTACAAGTTATAAGATTTCGTATAGTGGAGAGGTTTTGGTTGCAGAATCAAACAAGAAAGCACAATATGAAAAATTTGGTATTCGTTGGCAATATTGGGATGGCGAATGTGAAAATTATCAAAAAGTGAACCCTATCACTGGTCAAAAATGGACAAACGATTGCCATAAAGTTGCAAAGGGTTACTCAGTTGATTTCTCAGAACCTGCAAACAGATTGGTGCGTTTCCAATATCAATTAGTTTCTACAGTTGACGACCCTTCTATCCGCGTTGACCTATGGGATGTAAAAGGTAGAAAAGCAAGCGTAAGCGACGGTTCAACTGTCGTATCTCATATTAAAACAATTGTTGAAACAAACCAACAATATCTTCCAAATGACGAAGATAGCTGGCATTGGTTTGAAGGTGCTTTCTGCGACGAAGGCGAAGATGAATTGTCGGAAGGTTTTGATACATATAGCTGGACAATCGGTGATATTTGCGACCAAGCATATTGGTGGAATGGCGTAAATTTCACTATTAATGGCGAAGGTTATCAAGCTCCTTCGGATGTTAAATTAAAATTAGACTTAGCACATATCATTGGTCTTGAATTTTATGTTAATGACGAAGAAACTTCAGGTAAATCAACATTATACATTAAAAACTTGGTTATGGGTAACGACATAACAAGAAATACTGATGCAAGTGATCAAACTGAATTTAAACCATTGGCTGCTCCTACAATTCAAGCTGCAGAAGTAGAAATTGTTGAAGGTGTTGTATATTCAAAAGGTAACATTATTGTAACCAACATTTTGGGTCAACCCGTAAAATCTGGTTCAAAACAATTGAACATTGCAAATCTTCCTGAAGGAATTTACTTCATTCAAACTGCCGAAGGAACGGTTAAATTTGCAAAATAACACAAATCTATGTAGAGACGTCACAATGTGGCGTCCAATAATAAATACTGTGATGTTATAGTAGAGACGTTGCGCGCAACGTCTCTACGTTTTAATTCCCTACCCCGTTTTCGAGCGTAGCGAGAAATCTAAAAAAGATGTATTTTCGTTTTGCTTTTTGAGAAAGTTTTTATCTTGCAAAACGAATTTAACATTTTATTATTATGAAAAAAATATTTCTTGCAATCATATGTACGACGTTATTTTACGCTTGTTCCAAACATTGTGATTCTTTTCCCAATAAGTATAGAGATTTTTTCCCATATGAAAAAGGAGATGTGATTAGTTTTGCGAATGAAAGTGGAAACGAAATAAAGATTGATATTGAAGAAAAACACATAACACAAGACCATAAATTATCTTGGAATTGCAAATGTGGATGCGACATTTATATGTCTTTTAGTGGAATATCAACTAATAAAGACTTTCGGATTGGCGGATTGTTCAATGATCAAGGTCACGTTGATTTGTCTATTTCTGAAATTATGTTTTTCACCCATCAAGATCCTAATGTTACGGATACTCTTATTTTTTTCCCTGAAAAAATGTATTCTGACAAAAAAGGAACTATAAAACTCGTAAAAGGTGTCGGTTTAGTGAATTTGTTTATTGGTGACGAAGAATATATCCTGAAAAAAGAGTAACGAAATGATAGAATCTGGCGATTTCTTTACGTATGAAGGAGTTGAGAGGGTAAAGTAGTTGAATGGTATTTTTCGTTTGGTTTTGTAGGGACGTCACAATGTGGCGTCCGAAAATTAATTCTGTGATGTTATAGTAGAGACGTTGCGCGCAACGTCTCTACGTTTTTTTATAAAAATTATAATGTAGAGACACCATAATGTGACGTCTCTACGATAAAAAAATCTATCTTTGCGAAAACAAAAGATAAAATAATACAAAAATGTCAAAGCAAAAAATAGAAACTCTTTGTGTACAAGCTGGTTACACGCCTAAAAATGGTGAACCTCGTGTGATGCCAATCATACAAAGTACGACTTTCAAATATGATTCGACAGAAGATATGGCCGATTTGTTTGACTTGAAAACAAGCGGTTATTTCTATACTCGTCTGCAAAATCCATCGAACGATTTCGTCGCTACAAAAATCGCCGCTCTCGAAGGTGGTGTTGCTGCAATGTTAACATCGTCGGGACAAGCTGCGTCGTTTTATTCTATATTCAACGTGTGCGAGGCAGGTGACCATTTCGTTTCTTCTTCAACAATTTACGGCGGCACATATAATTTGTTTGCCGTAACAATGAAAAAACTTGGAATTGAATGCACGTTTGTTGACCCCGACGCAAGCGAAGAAGAGATCTCAAAGGCATTTCGTCCGAACACCAAGGCATTGTTCGGCGAAACTATAGCAAATCCTGTATTGAGCGTGCTTGATATTGAAAAATTTGCCCGTATCGCCCACAAACACGGCGTTCCATTGATTGTTGACAACACGTTCCCTACTCCAATCAACTGTCGTCCGTTTGAATTCGGTGCCGATATTGTTATCCACGCAACAACAAAATATATGGACGGACACGCAACCAACGTGGGTGGCTGTATTGTTGACAGTGGCAATTTCGATTGGGAAGCTCACAAAGACAAATTCCCGGGCTTAACCGAACCAGACCCGTCATACCACGGATTAGCATATAGCAAGGCATTTGGCAAAGGTGCATATATCACAAAAGCAACTGCACAATTGATGCGTGACTTAGGTTCAATTCAATCGCCACAAAACGCATTTTTGCTAAACCTTGGTTTGGAAACCTTGCACGTTCGCGTGCCTCGTCATTGCGAAAACGCACAAGCCGTTGCCGAATATCTTGAAGCAAACGACAAGGTTGCATGGGTGAACTATTCGGGCTTGAAATCAAGCAAATACCATGAATTGGCACAAAAACAATTTACCAACGGACGTTCTTGCGGCGTGGTAACCTTCGGTCTGAAAGGCGATCGCCAACGTGCCATTCGTTTTATGGATAACTTGAAATTGGCTTGTATCGTTACACACGTTGCCGACGCTCGCACGTGTGTTCTTCACCCTGCTTCGCACACCCATCGTCAGTTATCGGATGAACAATTGATAGCAGCAGGCGTAAAACCTGACTTAATCCGTTTTTCTGTTGGTATTGAAAACGTTAACGATATTATTGCCGATATAGAACAAGCTTTACAAGCATAAAAAAGAAATACTATGTGTGGAATAGTTGGTTATATAGGAAATAAAGACGCTTACCCAATCGTTATTGCCGGTCTTAAAAGATTGGAATATCGAGGATATGATTCGGCGGGAATCGCGCTGGTTCAGGACGGGCAAACGGTCATTTACAAAAAACAAGGGAAAGTTGCCGATTTGGAGGCCTATATGGAGGGTAAAAACACCAAGGCAACCATAGGAATGGGACATACCCGTTGGGCAACACATGGTGAGCCGAACGACGTGAACGCCCACCCTCACGCTTCAATGAATGGTAAATTTACCGTTATTCACAATGGAATTATCGAAAATTATAACTCGCTGAAAAAGAAGTTGACGGCAAAAAACTACACATTCAAAAGCGAAACCGACACCGAGGTAATCGCCAACTATATAGAATACATTTATTTAAAAGGCAAGGGAAAAGTTTCTGCCGAAGTTGCTGTTCGCTTGGCTTTGCTCGACGTGCAAGGAGCATACGGATTAGTGGTGATATGTACCGACGAACAAGACAAACTGATTGTTGCCCGCAAAGGTAGCCCGCTTGTTGTGGGTGTTGGCGACGGAGAGTATTTTGTCGCTTCCGATGCAACGCCAATCGTGGAACATACCAAACGAATCATTTATCTGAATGACTCGGAAATGGCGACGATTACAAGAAACGAGTTGTCGCTGAAAACGATTAAGAACGATGCCCTTACCCCTGTTATTCAAGAGCTTGAACTTGACATTGAAGGTATAGAGAAAGGTGGTTACGACCATTTTATGCTCAAAGAGATTTTTGAGCAACCAAGCGCGATTATGGACACTTTCCGTGGGCGTGCCACAAAAAATCCTCCCAAAGTGTATCTTGGAGGTTTATACAATGTGTTTGAAAAGTTCGACAAAGCCGATAAAATCATAATTGTGGCGTGTGGAACGTCATGGCACGCAGGTTTGGTTGGGGAATACTTGATTGAAGAATATGCCCGCATTCCTGTCGAAGTGGAATATGCTTCGGAATTTCGATATAGAAATCCTATCATAAGCAAAAACGACGTAGTAATAGCAATCAGCCAAAGTGGCGAGACTGCCGACACGCTTGCCGCGATTCGATTAGCAAAAGAGGCCGGCGCTTCGGTTGTGGGAATCTGTAACGTGGTTGGTTCAAGTATTCCTCGCGAAACGGATGCCGGCGTTTATACGCACGCAGGACCAGAAATCGGAGTGGCTTCCACAAAATCGTTCACAACACAGGTAACGGTGCTTACAATGATGGCGCTGATGCTCGGAAAACGCAGAAATACGATTGCCGACGACGTGTACAAGAAACTTATCTCTGAATTGTATCGCATTCCGTCAAAAGTGGAAGACATTCTTACGCATATCGAAGAATATAAATCCATTGCCGAAGCGTATAAGGACGCTCGAAACTTCATCTATTTGGGAAGAAGTTATTTGTATCCTGTTGCCTTGGAAGGTGCGCTGAAGTTAAAGGAAATCTCATACATTCACGCTGAAGGATATCCTGCCGCTGAAATGAAACACGGCCCTATCGCGTTGATTGACAAGAATATGCCAGTAGTTGTTGTTGCTACAAAAGACCAGCACTACGACAAAGTGGTGAGCAACGTGCAAGAGGTGAAAGCCCGTCAAGGCGTTGTCATTGCCGTTGTTACGCAAGGCGATACGGTTTTGTCAAAAATTGCCGACCACGTAATCGAAGTTCCCGAAACCTTACCGGCTTTGGCTCCGCTTACTACGGTAATTCCGTTACAAATCCTATCGTATTACATTGCCGTAATGCGTGGTTGCAATGTTGACCAACCAAGAAACTTGGCGAAGTCGGTAACGGTGGAATAGTGCAAGAGGTAAACAAAATATTGGTTTTTCGCCTCAGTTCCATTGGCGACATAGTGTTAACAACGGCATTGTTGCGTTGTTTACGCAATTCCTATCCCGATGCGCAGATAGATTTTGTGGTAAAGAAACAATTTGCCGACATTCTAAAATGTGTGCCCTTTGTCTCACGCGTGATTGAGGTTGATTCCAAACTCGGATTTCAAGGTCTGAAAGCCGTTCGTAATCAGTTACGTGACGAGAAATACGATGTTGCACTCGACATTCACAAGAATTGGCGAAGTATGTTTGTATGCAACACGATAGGGGCAAAAAACGTGTTCCGATTCAACAAACACGTATTTCGTCGTTGGGTGTTGACCACGTTTCACAAAGACATTTACCAAGAAGTTCGTCCCGTCTATCTTCGGTTTATTGACACAGCAAAACCCATTGGCGTCGAGCCAGACGGGAAATATACGGAATTAGTTGTGCCAGAAAGTATTCAACAGACGGTTGACGCAATGTTTTTGGAGCAAGGTATTTCGCTTGACGAAAAAATTATTGCCTTGTGTCCGGGTGCAAGTTTTTCCAATAAACAATGGCAACCCGAGAAATTTGCCGAATTGGCTTCTCGCATAAAGAACGAATTGGGGATGCAAATCATCTTGTTAGGAGGCAAAAAAGAAGCCGACATTTGCGATACAATCACAAAGGAAAGTGGTGCAGTCAGTTTTGCCGGGAAATTTGATTTGAGTCAGTCTATCGCCGCATTGAATCGAGTATGTATCACGGTGGCAAACGACACAGGAATGCTGCACGTTTCCGAAGCGTTGGGGAAACCTGTCGTTGGCATTTATGGTCCAACGGCCTTTCAGTTCGGTTATTTCCCTATCCTTCCCCAAAGTCATGTAGTGCAGATAAACAACCTATCGTGTCGCCCATGCACGAAGATGGGAATGAACCATTGTCCCCAAAAACATTTCAAATGTATGAACGACATTGACGTTGAAATGGTACTTGGAACTATCAAGAAAATGTAAAAACTTACGAGAAAAATAAAAAGTTCAAAAAAAATATGTATTTTGGGCAAGTTATTTGATGAAGATGGAACAAGAAATCTTTTCATATCACGGTGACTGTTTAACGAATGCTTCGATAGAACCATTGTTACAAAAGGTTATGGAGGTATCGGAACAACAATGCTTTTCGGGCGTTGTAAAGAAAGCATTACGTTTTGTGACTGCTGAAATTTTAGGGAATATCACATCTCACGCTTGTTTGAAAAATGGCGAGCATTGTCCGGCGTTTATACGATTGTCGCTTACAAGTGATGATACAATCCGCATAGAAACGAAAAATTTCATCTCCAATGACCAAAAGGAAACTTTACAAAATCAACTTAATACGATAAATTCTTTATCACGTCACGAATTAAAAGAATTACAAAAAACGACATTGCAAGAAAATCTCGATGCCGAAGGAAGTCCTCGTATCGGGTTGATTATGATTCGCCGAAAAAGCTGTAAACCAATACTTTGCAGTTTCGAGTCATACGACAACGAAATGTCGTATGTTACTTTGGTTGTTGAAATTAGCAAGAATTTACAAGATGACTTGCGAAAAGAGCACACGAAACGTACGCCACAAATCAATTTTGACATAGAGAAGGAACGTTTCGAAATTTCAGGAGTTTCGTTCCCCGAAGACACCGAAAACTACTATTCGGAAATAGAAAATTGGATAAACAAGCACGAGCCGTTCTTGGCAGAGTTGTCAAATCCTGTCATTAAAATTGATTTGGATTATTTCAATTCCAGTTCGTTAAAAAATATCGTTCGCACCGTAAGAGATTTGTTATTGACAAATCCAGACAAATTCACTATTGAGTGGTATTACGACGTTGATGACGAAATTTCACACGAAGAGGGAAAAGAAATGAGTGAAATTTTACACAAGAAATTTATTTTTATTCCAAAAAAATAGTCATATTTGCAAAGATAATAATTTTAGCTATGGAAAATATAAAAATGGAAGGAACGGCAAAAACGCCGGATTTAAGTTTTGATGCAACAACAGGTGTGTTCGACATTAAAGGTCGTTCAATCCCTGAAAACTCTGTAGAATTCTACAAACCTATCTTGGAGTGGTTGGATGCATATTCAAAACAAGCACAAGCAAAAACAGTTGTTAACGTTCAGTTGGAGTATTTCAACACGAGTTCATCAAAATGTATCTTGGACTTGTTGAAGAAGTTCGAAATGATTTCAAAGAACGGAAACGACATCGTAGTAAAATGGCATTACGAAAGTGATGACGAAGATATGATGGAAGCAGGTGAAGATTACAAATCTATCATCAACGTTCCTTTCGAATTAGTAGAGATTGAAGATTAATATTCAATTATCGTAAATTTTAAACCCACAATAAGCGATTGTTGTGGGTTTTTTATTCCTTTTTCCGAAGGATTGTCAACCCGTCACGAATTGGCAGAATAACCGTCTCAACACGAGAATCGCGTTTTACCAAATCATTAAATTCAAGTATTCCCTTGGTTTGCAAATCGTTTTTGTCAACGATTTCGTCTATCACGTGACCGTCCCACAAGGTATTGTCGGCAAAAATATAACCGCCTACGTTCAGTTTCTGCATACACGCCTCGTAATACGCACAATAATGCCGTTTGTTGCCATCAATAAACACGGCGTCGAACGAGTATGGAAATGTCGGAATAATTGAGAGCGCGTCGCCTATGTGCAGTTGAATTTTGTTTCCGTGTTCCGAAGCGTGAAAAAACTTCAGAATCTTGTCTTCCAATTCATCATTAATTTCAATGGTATCGAGTGTTGCCTCATCCGACAAACCTTCGGCAAGGCACAGAGCAGAATAGCCCGTATAGGTGCCAATTTCAAGCACATGCTTGGGCTGAATCATCTGCATGAACATTTTCAGAATCCTTCCCTGAACGTGTCCCGAAAGCATTCTTGGATGCAACAATGTGAGATGTGCTTGCCGATTCAATTCTTTGAGAATTTCCGGCTCATCTTCGATGTGTCCCTCGATATATGCCTGCAAAAGCAGTTCTGACTTTGTCTTCATAGAAATAAATGATGGTAAAAATACGTTTTTTTCGTCTTTTGGGCACTACAAACCGTGGGGAATTTGCGTATATGATAGTTTTAACGTATGTTTGCATCGTAAAAAATTATATGATACTCTTAATTGTATATTTATTAATTGCCTTAGTTACATCATTCCTGTGCTCTATCTTGGAATCTGTATTGATGTCAACGCCAATCTCCTATATCACAATGCGTGAAGAAGAAGGCAGTCGTAGTGCGACATTGTTCAAAAAATACAAGCTATCGACGGAGCAACCTTTGGCGGCAATTTTGTCGTTGAACACCATTGCCAACACGATTGGTGCCGCAGGAGTTGGTAAACAAGCGGCAATAGCATTGAACAGTATTCCCTTTGGGATTGTTTCGGCTGTCGTAACAATGTTGATTCTTATTTTCTCGGAAATAATCCCTAAAACAATCGGCACATCATACTGGAAACGACTTATGACGTTTACCGCACGCTCCATCAGCGTACTGATTGTTATAATGTATCCTTTTGTGAAATTAATTCAATGGATTGCCCGTTGGATTACGCCAAAGGAAAGCGAGACGACCGTAAGCCGCGAGGAAGTGTCGGCTATGGCAAATGTGGGCGAAGAAGAAGGCGTGATTGAAGAAAGCGAGAATAAAATCATTCAGAATATCATAAAACTTGAGAATATCAAGGCGTGCGACGTGATGACACCACGCGTGGTAGCCGCCATTGCTCCCGAATCAATGACGTTGCGTGAGTTTTACGACAACGACGATTACCTCCATTTTTCAAGAATCCCCGTGTATGCCGAATCGCAGGAATACATCACGGGCTACGTTTTGCGAAGCGACGCTCTTGAAGAATTGGCGGAAGACAATTTTGACCTCACGTTAGGCAGTCTGCGACGTGATATTACATTTTTCAACGAAGAACAATCCATTAGTGCCGTATGGGAGGCATTGCTGAAAAACAAAGCACAGATTGCGTTGATTATCGATGAATATGGCTGTTTCCAAGGTATTCTGACGTTGGAAGACATTATAGAAACCATTCTCGGACTTGAAATTATCGACGAGAATGATGAAGTGAGCGACCTGCAACAATATGCTCGCGAACGTTGGGAAAAACGCCAGAAACAAAACAAAAACTTTAGAACATTGCCATCAAAGACCGACAACAAGGATACTAAATCAGCAATTGATTATTAGTTGCAAATGTTGGGATGCATTTCCATTTTGGGACGAACTGCGAAAGACGAGGGAAATCACATCTTTACTTTGTGCCGTTAGGCACTTCATAACGGTTTAGTTCTGTTTTGAATTTGTAGACATTGGACTTCTTGTTCATAACCCCATTCGTTATACGCCTAAAATACTTCTTATAAAATTAGCCATCAGATATTCTTTCCCCTCTGTTCGTTCAATGTGTGGACTTATAGCATATACGAAACCATTTCCATACTTATTTTTCCATGCGGCAGGAGAACCCTTCATTACATTTCTTCCACCCGGAATCATCAGTTCCTCGTTAAATGTTGCTAATATTTCTAGTTCGGAGCACTTATTTATGCTTGATTCCGCCACAATCGGACCATTATGATAGATGATCGGAACATTTTTTTCTTCTGTAATACCAAATAATTCCCGTCCTTTTTTAGAGAATGAAATATTAAGCACGCACTCTCCCCGATGTGTATGATCACAGTCGGCAGAAACCAGAGGGCTGACACCCAAGTAGGTTTTCATTTGATGTGTCGTAGCATACGCTCCAGCACAAACTCCAAGCATTTTGCCACCATTTTCTAGATATTTTCTTACCGTAGATTTCCCATGATCCCCAAGTCCATAACAAATTTCTTTGCCACTACCACCAGGGAGTATGAGCAGGTCGTATGACGACAATTTTTCTTCTACAAAAAGATTGCTATAGAGAATGTCAAGTTGACCAAGATCGTGTTTTTTATAAAGATCTTGCCAATAACATATCGTTCTCCCCTTTACTCCTATTCCCGAATATATAGCCGTGCGTTTGTCGCATTTCCCATCAAAAGGTTTTAGGTCAATTATTGGCGAACGAAGAATAAAATCGTTGATGTATTTTTCGGGCAATTGCTGTTCCTTCATTCCGTTAACCACCGTATTCAGATAGTGTTCCGACGGATACAAATATGCCGTGTCAATGCAAGGTGGTGCAATATAGGTTTCCACTTTTATTGAACGGTTATTTTCGTCAAAAACGTATATAGGAGTTCGTAAATAATGTTTTGGATGCCCTTCTTTCCTATCAAACACGGCAAGTTCTTCATCTGTTAACTCAAAAACAACGCCCCAAACTTCGCTATCCTTTGTCAGTTCAACGTTCAACACGCCACATTGCCTGGTTTTTGAAAAAGTAGTCCAGCAAAGCAGCTGATTTTTCATCCGTGCATTACAAATTTTCTTTGGAGCAATGGGTGGCAATTTGTGTTCACGAGTATAGCGAAGCACATCTTCTGAATTCAAATTCGACCCGTATGCAAAAATTTTGTGTCCCATACGATTATATTTTATTCATCAACATAGTCCTGCATACCAAAATCGTGACCTACTGGGCGTTGCAACATTTCCGGGGGAAGTTTCTTTTCAACGCCAGGTTCAAAATGTTTATTAAAGACATCGGCAATTGTTTTTGCCAAAGCTAACCTATTCCCATTTTGAATGAATGTGTATGCTTCAAGCCGTAAGGTAAAAGTGTTTTTTGCTTTCATTAGTCGTGCCAGATTTGTTTTAGAGTTAACAACGTAATATGTATTTTTATCCGTTTGAAGGTTATACAACTCGCCTACTGTTGCCGTCAACTCCTGATACATATTTTCAAAAATAACAAAATCTTTCAAGAAACTGTCGGGTTCACCATATTTTTCGTTTCCTTTTTCGGAATTATAGCAGAAATGCAGTTGCGACGAACGGCTACGTGGTCCGGATGCTTCTAATGGTAGAATAGCCCATCCATCTTCGCAAAGAGCATTCAAATCATCTAAAAACAATTGAAAATTAGGACAAGTGTTTGGATAAGCAGGATTATAATATGTCATTGGATTGTCAGGATCAGATTCAATTTCCTTACTAATGAAATTAAATCCGCCAATCTTTGCTATATGGTAACCGAACCAGCTGCAAATGGGTTCTGTAAATCCTGTTGTACAAACAATTGTTATTTTTGACTTTCTGTCTATGCAGCAACCATAAGGTCTGTTTTTCACGTAGTTAACAACAACGATTCTATCTAACGGATTATCTTCTTTATTGACAGAAAATGCAAGATTGAACAAGTGGAAACAATCGGAAGATTCAACTGCCTCCATAATGTCTTCTCTTGTTAAAAACTTTCTCGTTGTTATAGTGTCAAGGGCTTGATAATTTGCCACATAGAATAAGTTTGTGTTGTGCATATCCTTTATGAATTTGAAGGAATGTCTTATTCTATTGATATTATTTTGAACCTTTTCTCTTTGTTTTTCCTCCTCCATCACCTCGGTAAATCCCGAGCCGATGAGACCTGCAGGAACGGCGAACATTGCTATTCCAAGCAATCCTACGATAAACGATATGACTTGCCCTATGGGTGTAATGGGCGGATATACGCCAAATCCACCGGGATCCTGCACATACTGCATAAACGGCCAGATTAAAGAATACCAGCCATTGCTGTATGCTTCGGGTTGTGCCTCGTGCTCAACAAAAAAGAGGATGAACGACAATATAATCGATATTATAATAAGAAACTGCATGGAAACCCATAATTCGCTTTTCTTGGACTCTAATGCACTTGTAAGCATTTTGAACGAGTGCATATAGCGAAAAATCCTGAAAAGTCGTGCCACACGCAAAATCTTGAAAACCATATAAGGTATGGGCATAAAGAAGTTCAGATAGAACGGATAGGTTGAAAGAAAATCTATAAGCCCGTAAAACGAGAAACAATACCGTATTCTACCCCAAAAACCTTTATATTTGGGGTCAAGCATATCGGCATTCCAAATACGCAGTGTCACTTCGATGGTGAAGAAAATCTGTGTAACCCAATCAATTACGTGCAGCAACGATTCATATTTCTCATTTACTGCATCGAATGTTGTAAGAAACACTTCTACCGTGCTTAAAACAATAAAACCGATAATTACATAATCTACAATGTTGTGCCACTGCTTGGTGTGCAAATTATCGTCGAAAACACGTTTTAGTTCTGTTTTGAATTTGTATATTTTCTGGTTCATACAATATTGATTAAATTATTGTCAGTCAAAAAATTCCACTATACATGCTACGCATAAGGGGAGGAGGAAGAACTGAATCATATAACCTACAACAGTACTCACCCTGTTTGCGAACAAATCAAGTTGTGATTTTGCCCAGAACCACCGAGGAGGAACGCCATATCCCCATGCTTTCAGCCCAAACAACAAGCCTGCAACGGCCGACAGTCCGCAATATATCCACATCTCATCACCCCACTCACCTTGAAGTTGAAAAGCCAACCCGAATAAACCTACAAAGAAAATGATAGGACTGATAAGATTGAAAATATATACAATGGCTATCATAGAGAAAAGTTATTTTTCTCGTTTCAAACTCTCTTTTGCCGATTCTATTTGGCGTTTATACGATTCAATATTTCTGTCGTGACTCGCTGCACGGTCGATTTTTGACTTTCGATACGATGCCTTATTTGAAGGTGTGCTTGCTCCTTTAATCATACGAGCATAATACTCGTTATCTTTCTTTTTAGCATCCTTTTCACGTTGCATTGACGCTCTAAGGTCAATGATTTTTTTACGGTAATATTCTTTGCTCACAGTTTTGAAATTTACGAATTAAAAAATAGTTCCACTACAAATTTGTTTTAGTTCTGTCGCTCCAACCTTTTTGCAACCAGCATTTTTTGCCCACTCATTTGCAGCAGTGAGAGTCATAGAGTTGAATGTACCAACAGGGAAATAATGTTTATGTCCAGAATAATTGCATATACCGATTTGTACAGCTATGCCTAATTCATCCCAAAAATATTTCTCTATATTTTCGACTTTAGTTCTTCCATGTAGTGAAATTTCTTCATTAGAATTCTTTTTACGAACTTCAGAGAGACGTTTGTTGGTGTTGATACCTTTTACATTTACGGATTTTAGTCTATCTGCATCAATGATGAAGCAAAGTGTTAGATACTCAAACTTGTCAGAAAACTCCTTTTGTAGTGTTTTCATCAATTTATTTCCGTTCACGGTTATTTCTCCACCAATTTTTGTTGGTTCTACAACTTTTTTTGCTGTTGTTTTCTTCACCGCTGCTTTTGCCGTTGTTTTCTTTGCAACAGTTTTCACAGCAGTTGTTTTCTTTGTGGCTGTTTTTGTAGTCGTTGACTTTTTTGCTACTGCTTTCGTTGTTGTTTTCTTTGCCATAATCATTAAATTTAAATTTATATTTTTACAATGCAATAATGAAATTTCACATCTTCATATACGCTTTCGTACCACTCAATGCTGTATTCCTTTTCTACTTCAAAATTTTTGTGAGTCCTTGCACAAGTACTATTACAATCTTTCCAATGTTTTTGTTTTCCATGGACTCCGGCATTCATATTAAATGCTTTGTTATTTGATGTTTCCCGGCTTGGGTTGAGGTATATGGAGTCGTTAGTAACAAAAACTGCCAAACCATTCTTTACCGCATCAAAACGTTTCCTGACCAATTCTACCCGACGAACGTCTTTCCAAAAATCGTACATGCCCAAGTCTTGTGCGCCTTGATTTTTTAGGACTTCAATGTTTGCTATTTTTTCTCCAAAACGTAATAAAGTTTTCGTCACTCTTTTGGTCTTGTATTTGAGTTCAACTGGCACATATTCCTTGTTTTTGCGAACCAATACGTCTATTTTGAGTTCATTGTCCCAAATATAATTTCCCAATTCCTTTTGGGGAACGTAATATTCTACATCAACATCGTCATAGTTGCCAGTTGCTCTTAAATAAATGGCCAAATGCATCTGAAAGTCACGTTCATTGAACAGCAGCTCTTTGTTTTTGACAAGAAAGAGCGTAATGTCTTGATAGACAGTCTGAATGAGGGGCATTGCCATGTGCAATTATTTTTTCAATGCATCAATCAATTTGTTCCCAAATTGTCTTGTGGTCCATTCTTGATCGTATTGAAAACCGATTCCTTCTGCAATTTCGCGAAGAGCGCCTTTTGTATTATCATAGATTTTGAAGGTTTTTATGCCCCCGTCGTCTTTAACATTAATATAATACTCACCTATTTCGGCACTTTTGCCATCGCCAAATTCAGTACAAAGTTTTTTTCCGAATTGACGTGTATTCCAATTAGGATCATATTCAATTTTTTTTAGTTCTGCGACTTCGCGTAAACTCGCTTTTACATTTTCGAAATTGCGGTACACTTGAATGCTTCCACTATCTTCAACGCTAATTACGTACTCTCCAATAATTGCTGTTTTTTTTCCCATAATCGTTAATTTTTAGTTTTATTTTTAAATAATCATTTTCACAACCACTTATTCACCCAACTTAATAACCTTATTGATTTCTTCCTCTGTGAGGAATGTCCAATTTTGCGGTGCAGTTTTACCTATTTCTTTTAGTGAAACAGGATTCCTAAATCTTACAACTTCTGTTAGACGATAAGCGTATGCTATTTCCTTTGTTTTAAAATATTCAAGGAATTTTTCTTTCTCTATTTCTCCTACTGCGTGTGTTTGATCCCATATCTTTTGAGGTGTATTTGAGTCAACTTTTTCAACTGTCGCCTTACCAACAATTTTTTTTACATTTGAACGCGACTCATAAATAATCATAGTGAATTTTTCACCATTTTTTGTAGGAACCGATTTTCTATATTCAACACGTTTCGTTCCAGCAAGAATTTGCTGACAATATTCTTGTTTTATTGAAATTAGTATTCCTTTCATGTTTTGAAAAAAAAGAGACTGCCTTTTTCAGACAGTCTCATAGAAAGAATTATTTTTTTGCTTTATAAAGCATTGTGCTATTATCTGCTAATTTTGAATCATCACCATTAGCCACTTGCACTGTAATGCCAAACATTTCTTTCATGCGTTTTTCAAATCCTCCACAAGTCATCCCTGCCGAAGGACTGAATTCGCCACCTTTTGCATCTCCTTGACGAATAGAAGCAAGAGTTGCATCATCATCAGCGAATTTCACGCCATTGTACACACGAAGTGTAGCACCGAAAGCTTTTTTAAACTCGTCTTTCAGTTTTTTAACCTTCATACGGCCATCAATTTTAAAATCTGCCATAACTAATAAATTTAAAATGTTAATAATGAATTATTTGAATAATTATTTCCAGGCTCCTTTTTTACACTTTTTTTTCTGACATTCTGTATTGAATGCTGTTAGTGTTTTGGCGTCGTTAGCACCACTTGTATAATATCGGCTTCCGTCTTTTTCTGTGTAGCATACTTGTGCATACAACCCAAATTCTTTGTCAAATTCTTTTTCTAACGAAGATATTTTCTTGTTGCCATTGATAGAAATCTTTCCTGACCCATTGCCTCGACGAACCGAAGCCAAAGTCTTGTCTCCACTAAGAGGAGTCTTTGACTTTTCGTTTCGCATATAACTATAGTAAATGCTTAGTCTTAAGTATGGAAATTGTTCGTTAAATTCTTTTTGAAGCGTTGCAATTTTTTTATTGCCATTAACTGATACTGCCATAATTTAAAAAATTTAATGTTAGCAATTAATTTTTATTTCCAATTCAGGTTCTTCTTTAACCATGTCGGCAAGCATTAGCACCGCGTCAGACTGGCTGATTGCCAGTAAATCGGCAATGTAGAACATAATGTCAACTTCGTCGGCAGTAAGAATTCCATCCACAAGGATAATTTCTAAAACAGCCTCGAAAATGTACATGTTTTCGTCGCCTTCTACACTGGTACTTGCAACGCAGAGATGTTCCTTAAGACTTTTATCAGACAATTTTTCTTGCACTGCAATTTCTGTGTCCACGGCGTTTATGAGAGCATCTTCTTTTAGTTCAAATGCTTCTGCTATTTCTCCCAACGCGATTTTTTCTGCTTCGTCGTAATTCCCGTCCGCCATAATTGTGGCAGCAAGGAAAGTTGCTATATTATCAATACTTGTTTTCATTCTTTTGGATTTTTAGTTAAACATTCTTTTTAATCTGTTTCTCAAGCTACCTTTTGCTTTTCTTGCTTTTGCCATACGCGCGGCAATTTCCTTGCCTTCCTTTGTGCGTTTGTCAACTTTTCCGCTTTTAGTTTTCTGTACCATTTTTTTAGTTTTTTATGTTAATACTATTCAATTACAATAAACTCAGTTCTTCTATTCACATTTGACTCTGGATTTGAAGCATCTTTTAACTCGCTGCTACCTTTCCCTTCCCATTGCAAACGGTCTTTTGAGATTCCTTGGGAAATCAAGAAGTCAACAGCCGCTTTGGCACGATTTTCCGAAAGTTTTTGATTGAAATTTGCATCACCTTCTGCCGAAGTATGACCTATGATTTTCAATTTTATTGACTCTTGTTTTTCCATTAATTTTGCCAAATCGTGAAGTACAAATTTTGATGCGTCGCTTAAGTCAACTTTACCTTTTTCAAATTCTGCCGCATTGAAGTTCTTTTCAAATTCCTCTATTTGTTGCACATAAACAGTGTCAACCACGGTAACTATTTTTTCAACAACCTGTGGTTCTTTATTACAACTACGCATCAACAGAATTGCAAGAATTGCGATGGCAACAAGTGCGCCTATCAAAATCCACAACCACGTCTTTGATTTTTCTGGTTTTGGTGGTACATAACCATTTAAATATTCAAGTCTCCATCCACCTTTTTTGCCAAATCCTTTTTCAGCAGCAGTAAATTCCGCAACTTCTATATCGTATGTTTTTGCGTGTGCAACAAGTCTTTCAAAACTTGGTTTTGCCCACATTTTGCAAAGTACCATCTTTGTACCATCCTGCAATTTCATCACATCTTCCTCGTCTGTAAAAAAGAACTTTTTCTCGTTTTCTGTGTCACATTCTTCCAATGTTTGCACATTAACACTCCAGCCGGAATCAGGATTCAGCTCTTTTGGAAACGCTTTCTTAAAATCTTCTAACGTCGCATGAGGATACATTACAAGATACGCGTTAAAAATACCCAACACAGTTCTATTCTGTGCTTTCCCATAAACTCTTACTTTACTTGGCATAACTTCACATTTTAAATTTTATATTCTTTTTTTTAATTTATTTCTTTACAAAATCACTACTTTTTTCATTCTTTTCAAAAGTCCTTGTTGGTCCTTATTATTTCCCAAAACAAGATTTTGTTCATTTCCAAAAAGTTATCAAAAAAATACATTATCATAAATGATAATACTTATTGCAATAATAACAAAAATTTTATTATCTTAAATGATAATCACATGAAAAATTGCAAAAAACATAGTAATGCGCTATACACCAGTGAGTTGTAACAAAAACCTGGACTAAAAACAAATTGCGTTTTGTGAGTAAAGGCAATTTTAGATTGCTATTGTTTCTGCCAAGTATTCCTCAATAAAAACGCAAAAATATTTTATAATATACTGAGAATGAGTTTTTTGAAGAAATTACAAATATTGAAAAAATGAGGCATACTATGTTGAATTTACAAAAACATTACAAAATAGATAGGCAAATACGTTATTCCTTTTTCAGTGTGGATTTCTCTGTTATTGGAAAGGAACATTACACTTTTTCCGTAAAATCTTTTCCCCAAAAATACATTTTTCAGATTTCAAGAAGATGTTTTGCCATAATTGAAAAAGTGGTCATTGCAAAACCAATTCGTGTGAGAAATCTATAAGTCCATTTTAGTCCTTATTTTTGAGAAAATACATTCATTATATAAAAATTAATTTCGCAATTTACTTATAATGAATCATTTACAAATTACAGCTTATCATATATGATAACGTAATAATAGTTATAAAACCATTACTTTGTAAGAGAAAAATGTTTTTTATGGCTTCAGAATCGGAAATAAACAAAATCATTGGTCAACGGATTCGACTGATTCGTGAGAAACAGGGAATTTCGCAACACGAACTTGCCATGCGTTGCAATTTTGAGCCATCAAATCTTTGCCGTATAGAATCAGGAAACACAAATCTCACCATAAAAACTATGTTTCGCATCAGCACGGCATTGGAAATACCGTTTCATAGGTTAACTGACGGGATACAATAATCTTTCTGCGAATAGCTCACTGTTTGCTCGTATCTTTCTCTATTTCCAACGTAGCAGCATCTGGCAACTGGCCGTACATTTCCAAAAATACTGAATTCTTTTTTTCTACATAAGGAGCAAGTTCCTGCCATGTGGTAATTTCTTCACGTTCCGATTTAAATTGCCAAGATTCTTTTATGGGAAGCCATAAATCAAGGTAGAATCGTTTACTTAAAGCGATATTACTTGCACTTGCTTGTTCTCGTGTGGTAAATTTATGATTTGCCAGACTGTCTAACAAGGGGGCATAAAAAATATCTACCATCTTTTTTGCAGAATCCAGGTCCATTTTTTTTACGGGATCCAAATCCTTCTTTTTTGTGGACGTCTTTTGTGTTTTGACGGGCTGAGTTTTTTTTTCAACCACATTGTTGTTCTCCGAAATTGAGTCTTCAACAGCAATGTAATTATGTATGGTGTCGGTTTGTGAATTTTCATGTACTATATTTTTGTCGGACGAATTAAAATACCTGTAGAATAACATAGTAGAAATCAGAATAATTCCCAAAAACAATGCATTCCACAAAAATCTGCGAGTCGGAACAATCTTGATTTTGTGCTGAATGTCGGCAATAGAGTTGTAACGACGCTCTCTATCGGCTTGTGTACATTTTTTCCAGATTTTACTGTATGCACGGGGGAGTTTTAACTCAGAAAGAATGATTCCCAACGAATAAATGTCGGCACGACAATCTACTGTTTCTGGAGCATTGAGTTGCTCGGGAGCAATGTATTTCAATGTTCCTGAAGATAGTTTCAACGAAGAATAATAATCTGCATCCGCAAGGCCGAAATCTATGATTTTTACGTTGTTGCCATTATTTGTTATGAGAATGTTGTCGGGCTTCAAGTCGCGATGAACAATCTGTTTTGCGTGAATGTAGGCGAGGGCGTCAAGCAGCTCGTTCACGATTTTCACAAAAACACTTGTAGGATGTTTTTGTCGTTTGAACTCGGTGAGTGTGATGCCGTCAATGTATTCAAGCACAATCACGTCGCCTATGGTCTCATCGTGTTCTTTCGAAATTGTGCGTACAATGTTCGGGTGGTCAAGTTGTATTGTGAGGTCGAACTCTTTTGCCAGCAGGTCAATATATTGTGACTTTGTGGAATAATCAGGTTTCAGTGTCTTGAGAAAATACCACTTACCAAAACGCTGCGCCTTGTATGTCTCGTTGAATCCGTTTTCACCCAATTTTATATAATTACAAAACCGATCGTTTTGCTGTGACAAAAACGAAGACGTGAAGATACCCGAAGAATCGTTGTCTGTTGTAAATTCCATTTCGTTACAAATATAAAAAAATCGAACATTTGTCTTGCAAAGTTCATTTTGCTTGTTGAAAAGTGGTCGTTGCACCTATCAAGACGAATGTGTGGTTTCGATAAACTCTGTCCTACAAAAAAGGACCAATAAGAATTTGAGTTTCGAAGTTTTTTTTTGTTTTTTTGTACACAAATGACAAAGAAAAACTCATCGGTAATATTTGAGCTTCGTGCTGAATTGGAGCAGGCTCTCGGGCGGAAACTGAAAACTCCGAACGATTTTGTGTTTTGTGTGGGCGCGATATGGGACAAATTGCGTCAAAACATTAGTCCCACAACACTCAAACGACTTTGGGGCTATATCGACGGTGCCGACACAACCCGATTGTCAACGCTCAACATTTTGAGTCAATTCTTGGGCTACACCGACTGGGACGGTTATCTTGCCCACTTGGAACAAAAGTCAGAGTCGCAAAGTGCCATTATGCAACAACCAGAGGTATCAACCTCCGATTTGAAAAAAGGAACGCAGATAGAAATTCAATGGCAACCAAATCGCCGTTGTGTTTTGGAATATTTGGGAGAAAACTCGTTTGTCGTAATCGAATCTGAACATTCCAAATTGCAGAAAGGCGACACATTTGAATGTATGTCGTTTTATCTTCACCATCCATTATATATAGACAATCTTGTGCAAGGCGGGAATGCTCCTGTTTCATTTGTCGTTGGCAAACGAGACGGATTAACGGTGGTAAAACGATATATTTAATGCGTAATTTTTGTCAGGTATTATGAATTGTACATTGTACATTGTGCATTGTGGATTGCGGAGCCTTCCGGGCGGGCATAAAAAAAGTCCGCCAGTTTCCTGACGGACTTCGTAAAAAAAGAGGCGGCACCTACTCTCCCGGTTGTGACCCAGTACCATCGGCGCTTCCGGTCTTAACTTCTCTGTTCGGTATGGGAAGAGGTGGAACCCCGGAGCTATA
>JAGCOW010000025.1 GCA_017642535.1 Bacteroidales bacterium
TATTCGGTGATTTGTTCCAACTACTCGACCGCAAAGATGGATTTTCAGAGTACCCGATTAAGGCAGACAACGACCTTGCCCAATATCTTGAAAAATGTGCCCAACGAAGCCGTCTCCGCAAAAACGGCGTGGATCAATGTATTGACTACTGCATCACAATGGACACCTGCAACGTGATACCCTATTATAAAGACGGGGTCATAAAAAATCTTATTGATTAATTATTCTAAAATGTTGTAAAGACACGCCATGGCACGTCTCTACGATTATATCACGTAAAAATATATTCCTTTGTCTGTTACACATTATTAATGTGTTTCTAAAAAAACTTATCAACAACTTTCCGTTGTTTTTTTAATAAGTTTAGAAACGCAGACGTGCAATCCTTTTAAAATAAAAGTATATTTGCCCGCATAAAAAACGTTTTTTAAGAATGAGTGAAAAATTTAAGGAATATTCCGAGTTGAATCTTTCACAAATCAACAAAGATATTCTACAACAATGGATTAAGAATGATACGTTCAACAAGAGCGTATCTACCCGTGAGGGACACAAATCATTTGTATTTTTTGAAGGACCTCCTTCTGCTAACGGATTGCCAGGAATTCACCACGTAATGGCTCGTACCATCAAGGATTCTGTGTGCCGTTATAAGACAATGCAAGGTTTCCAAGTTCACCGCAAAGCAGGTTGGGATACCCACGGACTACCAGTGGAACTTGGCGTGGAAAAAGAATTAGGCATCACAAAAGAAGACATCGGCACAAAAATCAGTGTTGAGGACTACAACAACGCCTGCCGTAGCAATGTGATGAAATATACCAGCCAATGGGAAAACCTTACCCAACGTATTGGCTACTGGGTTGACATGAAAGACCCGTACATTACCTACGACAACAAATACATTGAAACGTTGTGGTATTTGTTGAAGGAATTGTACAAAAAAGGATTGCTGTACAAGGGGTACACTATCCAACCATACTCCCCCGCTGCAGGTACCGGTCTGAGTTCCCACGAACTGAACCAACCGGGTTGCTACCGCGACGTAAAGGACACGACGTGCGTGGGACAATTCAAGGTAATTCGCAACGAAGTGAGCGAATGGCTCTACAAAGACGTTGACACCGATTTGTTCTTCCTTGCTTGGACTACAACTCCGTGGACATTGTCGTCAAACACGGCATTGTGCGTCGGCGAGAAAATCACCTACCTCAAAGTGCGCACATTCAACCCTTACACAGGTATTCCGTGTACGGTCGTGCTGGCAAAGGAACGTCTGTCGGCATATTTCAACGAGAAAGGCAAAGATGCCGATTTCAACGCTTACAACGTGGGCGACAAAATCGTTCCGTTTACCATTCTTGACGAATTTACGGGCAAACAATTACTCGGCATTCAATACGAACAGCTGCTTCCGTGGGTGAAAATCCGTGGAAACGCGTTCAAGGTGATTTCGGGCGACTACGTAACGACAGAAGACGGTACGGGTATCGTACACATTGCCCCCACATTCGGTGCCGACGACGCGTTTGTTGCGAAAAAACAAAACATTGCCGGCTGTCTGGTAATCGACAAAAATGGCAAAGAATCACCTCTTGTTGACAAACAAGGACGTATGTTCCTGATTGAGAACATGGATACTGAATACGTTAAAAACTACGTCAACGTTGACTTGTACAAGGAATACGCAGGCCGTTACGTTAAAAACGCCTTTGACGACACGCTTGGCGAAGACGCTCCTACACTGGACATTGACCTTTGCGTTGAATTGAAAAAAGACAACAAGACGTTCAAGGTTGAAAAGCACGTGCACAATTATCCACACTGCTGGCGTACCGACAAACCTATCATTTACTACCCTCTTGATTCGTGGTTCATAAAAACGCCACAACTGAAGGAACGTATGATGGAATTAAACAACACCATCAACTGGAAACCGGCATCAACTGGTTCGGGACGTTTCGGTAAGTGGTTGGAAAACTTGAACGACTGGAACTTGTCACGTTCTCGTTTTTGGGGAACACCGCTTCCAATCTGGATGACGGAAGACAAATCGGAGGAAAAATGCATCGGCTCGTTGGAAGAATTGAAAAACGAGATTGAATTGTCTATCAAGGCAGGATTTATGAAAGAAAATCCGCTGAAAGACTTCGTTGTGGACGATTTTTCAAAAGAAAACTACAACAAATTCGACATTCACCGTCCATACGTTGACAACATTATATTGGTATCACCCAAAGGTCAGAAAATGTACCGCGAAACAGACATTATCGATGTATGGTTTGATTCGGGTTCCATGCCTTACGCTCAAATCCACTATCCATTCGAAAACAAGGAGAACTTCAAGAACGTATTCCCTGCTGATTTCATTGCAGAAGGTGTTGACCAAACTCGTGGTTGGTTCTTCACATTGCACGCAATCGCAACAATGCTGTTCGACAGTGTGGCATTCAAAAACGTGGTTTCCAATGGTTTAGTACTCGACAAGAATGGCAACAAGATGTCGAAACGTCTTGGAAACGCTGTGGATCCGTTCCAAGAAATCGAGAAACAAGGTACCGACCCTGTTCGTTGGTATATGATTACAAACTCATCGCCTTGGGACAACCTGAAATACGACAGCGAAGGTGTTGACGAAGTGAAACGTAAATTCTTCGGAACACTTTATAATACGTATTCATTTTTTGCCTTGTATGCAAATCTCGACAATTTCGCGATGCAACAAGCTCCTGTTCCAAACGAACAACGTCCCGAAATTGACCGTTGGATATTGTCGTTGCTGAATACATTGATTAAAAACGTCACCGAACAATACGAAAACCTTGAACCAACCAAAGCGGGCCGTTTGATTCAAGATTTCGTGATAGACAATTTAAGTAACTGGTACGTTCGTTTGTCACGCAAGCGTTTCTGGAAAGGCGAACTGAACACCGACAAGGTTTCGGCTTACCAAACACTATACACCTGTCTGGAAACCGTTTCGTTGTTGATGGCGCCTATCGCACCGTTCTATGCCGACCAATTGTTCTGCGACTTGAACAAGGTGACAAAACGTTTCGACGTTGACTCCGTTCACTTGGCAACTTTCCCGAAAGCCGACGAATCGGTAATCAACAGCACGTTGGAAACGAGAATGGGAATGGCACAGACCGTATCATCTATGATTCTTGCTTTGCGTAGAAAAGTGTCAATCAAAGTACGTCAGCCACTGCAAAAAATCATTATTCCAATTCTCAACGATGAATTTGAACAGAATTTGAAAGCAGTTGAGCCAATCATCAAGGCGGAAGTAAACGTGAAAGAGATTGATTTACTGAAAGATGCGTCACAAGTTTTGGTAAAAACAATCAAACCGAACTTCAAGGCATTGGGTCCGAAATGCGGTAAGATTATGAAAGACGTGGCTGCAACGATTTCGGCATTCTCGAACGAAGAAATCTGCGAATTCGAAAACAACGGAGCCAAGACAATCGTGGTCAACGGTCAAACTATTGATTTGACGCTCGACGACGTGACCATCATATCGAAAGACATTCCTGGTTGGCAGGTTGCTAACGAAGGCCACATTACCGTTGCACTCGACACCACGCTTACCGACGAGTTGGTGAACGAAGGTATCGCACGTGAGTTTGTCAACCGAATCCAAAACTTGAGAAAAGACAGTGGTTTCGACGTAACCGACAAAATCAAACTGCAAATTCAAAAACACGATGCAATAAACAAAGCCATTGAAATTCACAAGGCATATATCGCCTCCGAGACGTTATGTGCCGACTTGCAACTTGTTGACGAAATTAAAAACGACAATAAAAAGTTGGTCGAATTAGATGAAATTCAAACATATATGGCAGTTCAAAAAATGTAAACTTAATCCGTACAACTATGGCAGATATAAAGAAAAAACAAACAGAGGAAGAAAATCTTGACAGACCAAGATATTCTGACGCAGAATTAGAAGAGTTCAAACAAATCATTCTTGAAAAGCTTGACAAAGCAATGCGTGATTATGACCAACTCAAAAAATCTATTCAATACTTAGACGGAAACGATATTCAAGATACATCCCCTACATTCAAGATGTTTGAGGAAGGTGCGTCAAACCTGTCAAAAGAAGAGACTGGAAAGTTGGCTGAACGTCAGGAAAAATTTATCAAGCACTTGAAAGACGCGTTGATCCG
Source organism: Bacteroidales bacterium (assembly GCA_017642535.1). Taxonomy (GTDB): domain Bacteria; phylum Bacteroidota; class Bacteroidia; order Bacteroidales; family UBA1715; genus UBA1715. The sequence goes on from JAGCOW010000025.1 coordinate 4,179, forward strand.
TATTGAAAACAAGACATACGGAATTTGTCGCGAAACAGGCAGACTGATTCCTAAGGACCGTCTTCGTGCTGTTCCTCACGCTACCTTGAGCGTTGACGCGAAAGTAAACGAAAAGAAAAGAAAACCTTTGCTATGAAAAAACAGCACTGGGCAATAATAATGGTGCTTCTTATCTTGATTGTTGACCAAGCAACCAAGATATTAGTAAAAACCAACATGCACCTCGAAGAAATGATCCCTGTCATTGGTGACAGGGTTTTCATTTATTTCGTGGAAAATCCTGGTTTCGCCTTTGGAATGAGTTTCGGAGGCGTTCTCGGGAAAATTGCCCTTACGCTTTTTCGTCTTGTCGCTTCAATTTTAATTGGAATTTACATCCATAGACTTATAAAACGCAATGCACCACTTGACGTTATTCTCGGTTTAAGCGCAATACTTGCCGGAGCTGCGGGAAATATCATAGACAGTGCTTTCTATGGTTTAATTTTCAATGAGAGCACGTACGGAACCGTTGCCGAACTTTTCTCGGAAAGCGGCGGCTATGCCCCATTCCTCCAAGGTCACGTGGTTGATATGATTTATTGTCCCGTATTGCGAGGAACATTCCCAGAATGGTTCCCAATATGGAGTGGCGAACCGTTCACGTTCTTCAAACCGATTTTCAATATAGCCGATTCGGCAATAACAATTGGGGTAATCTATCTATTGATTTTCCAACACAAATTCTTTAAAGACGCATAATATGAAACGTTTTTTCTTGCTTTTACTCGTTCTTCTACCCTTGGGAATCTTTGCACAAAATCAAAGTAAATTCATTGTCGTAGATCAATTCGGTTATTTGCCTGAATCTCAAAAAATTGCAATTGTCCGCTGTCCAAAAATCGGCTACGATGCCAATGAGCAATACACGCCGGGCAAGAAATTTGCCGTAATTGATGCCAAAACCAACAAGAGCGTATATAAAGGCAGTCCCGTAGCATGGAGAAACGGCGAAGTAGATTCTTCGTGCGGTGACAAAGTGTGGCGTTTCAACTTTTCCGAAGTAAAACAAGAAGGTTCATACTACATTAAAGATTTGAAAACCAGAGAGATATCATACACGTTCGATATTTCTCCCAATGTTTACAAAGAACCATTAAAACACGCGTTCAGATATTTCTATTATCAACGTGCCGGTTTTGAAAAAACAGCACAATTTGCAGGTGAAGGATGGACTGACAAGGCAAGTCACATCGGGCCAAACCAAGATATGAATTGTAGAGAGTTTCTGCACAAAGACGACCCGAGTACCGAAAAAGACGTTCACGGCGGCTGGTACGATGCAGGCGATTTCAACCGTTACACAAACTGGACCTGTGACTACATAATTTATTTGTTATTGTCATACGAAGAAAATCCAGCTGCATGGACTGACGATTTCAACATTCCTGAATCTGGGAACGGCATTCCCGACATCATTGACGAAGTAAAATTCGGATTAGAACATCTGCTCCGCCTGCAATTTGAAGACGGAAGTGTTGTTGCCGTAGTCGGTTCGCAGGAAGCAACTCCGCCATCGGCGTGTACACGACCAAGTTACTGGGGAGGACCAAGCACGTCTTCTGCCCTTTCTGCCGCTGCCGCATACGCTTACGGAGCAAAGATTTTTGCAAAATACGACAAGACATTTTCTGAAAAACTGAAAACTGCCGCAATTAAAGCATGGGATTGGGCAGACAACAATCCTAATGTATTGTTCTTCAACAATAGCGCCGAACACGGCACACAAGGACTTGCCGCAGGTCAAAATGAATGCGACGACCTAACCCGTGTTGAAAAGAAACTACAAGCGGCTCTCCGCCTTTACGACGCTACGGGAAACAACAAATACAAAGTATTTTTTGAATTAAATTACAAAAAAGCCCGCATGATTGATTGGATTTTGGTGTTCCCGTTTGGCGAAGCAAATCAGGACATGTTGTTATATTACACAGCAATGGACAATGCCAATCCCGACATTGTAAAACATATTAAAGCCGTATATGCCCGTGCAACCGACACCATCGTCAATCTTTTTCCTATAAAAGCCGACGACGATCCGTATCTGGCATACCAAAAAGATTACGTTTGGGGAAGCAACGGAACAAAAGCAAAACATGGCTGTATTTACTATAACTTGGTGTTTTACAACATCATGCCCGAAATCAGACAAGACGCCATCGGCTATGCAGAACGCTACATTCATTATTTGCATGGTGTGAATCCGTTGAACAAATGTTATCTTACAAACATGAACCAATACGGTGCCGAAAACAGCGTACGACAGATTTATCATTGCTGGTTTGAAAACGGAAGCGACAAGTGGGACGAAGTTGGTGTTTCAAAATATGGACCTGCTCCCGGATTCCTTTGTGGCGGTCCAAATATTGAATATGCATGGGATCAATGTTGTCCGAACAACTGTGGCAGCGAATACAATAATTCCAAATGTTTCGAAGTCGATATAAAACCGCTTATCGGGCAACCAGCACAAAAATCGTACATGGACATAAACAACGGCTGGCCTATCAACGCATGGTCAATCAGCGAAGTCAGCGGCGGCTACCAAGTACAGTATCTCCGACTTCTTTCTAAATTTGTTCAATAACCTATCATTATAACCAATGAAAAAAAACAAATGCTCATTTTGCGGACGCAACGAAGACGAAGTTCCTGTTCTTTTGAACGGACTCAACGGCTTTATCTGTAGCGACTGCGTGAAACAAGCCCAACTTGTGCTTAACGAAATTGAACCGAAAGGGAAAATGACGTCAAAACAAAAGAATTTCTTAAACATCAAGCCAGTAGATATAAAGAAACATCTTGATGAATACGTGATTGGACAAGACGATGCGAAAAAATCACTTGCCGTTGCCGTGTACAATCATTACAAAAGAATTTCGCAACCAACTGACAATGATGTAGATATAGAAAAATCAAACATTATTTTAGTGGGCGAAACAGGTACTGGTAAGACATTGTTGGCAAAAACCATCGCGAAATTTCTTGATGTTCCTTTTGCCATTGTCGATGCAACAGTATTGACCGAAGCTGGTTACGTAGGCGAAGACATTGAAAGTTTGCTCGTCCGCCTGCTTCAAGCTTGCGACTACGACGTTGCAAAAGCCGAGCAAGGTATTGTTTTTATTGACGAAATTGACAAAATCGCTCGTAAAGGCGACAATCCATCCATCACACGCGACGTTTCGGGCGAAGGCGTACAACAAGGTTTGCTGAAATTGCTGGAAGGTTCCATAGTGAACGTTCCCCCACAAGGTGGCAGAAAACACCCAGAGCAACGAATGATAGCCGTAAACACGAAGAATATCCTCTTTATTTGCGGCGGTGCGTTCGAAGGAATACAAAAAATTATTGCCCGTCGCTTGAACACGCACACAGTAGGTTACGGCGTGAAAGAGAAAAATCAATCCATCGACAAGAATAATTTCTTGCAATACATTGCTCCACAAGACTTACGTACGTTTGGACTGATACCAGAAATTATTGGTCGTCTCCCTATCCTCACTCACCTCAATCCACTTGATAGAGATGCCTTACGGAGAATTTTGACCGAACCGAAAAATGCGTTAATAAAACAATATATCGAATTGTTTCGCCTTGATGGCATTACGTTGGAATTTACCGATGACGCATACGATTTTATCGTTGACAAGGCAATTGAATACAAACTTGGTGCGCGTGGCCTTCGTTCCATCTGCGAAGCAATCATGCTTGACGTGATGTTTGAATATCCGTCGAAAAAAGTGAAATCGCTGACCATAGATAAAAAATTTGCAGAAAAATATTTTTCAAAAACGGAATTGAATCAACTTTTTAATGCATAAAACTATGAATTTCAAGTTAATAAAAAAATTAAGCGAAGTAGCCGGACCTTCTGGCTTTGAAGATAAAATTCGCGAGACAATCTCCAAAGAAATAAAATCAGACGTAGATTCCTTGACAACCGACAATATGGGTAACCTTGTCGCTTTTAGAAAAGGTGCAAGTAGAAAAAAACTGATGATTGCCGCCCATATGGACGAAATCGGTTTTATTGTTACACACATTGATGACGAAGGTTTCTTGAAATTTGCCACACTTGGCGGTTTCGACCCCAAAACATTAACGGCTCAACGTGTGATTGTACACGGAAAGAAAGACATTATCGGCGTAATGGGAGCAAAACCCATCCACGTGATGACTCCCGAAGAACGCGACAAAAAAGTTGTCGTGAAAGATTTCTTCATCGATTTGGGTATGACGAAGAAAGAAGTGGAGAAAATCGTAGAAATCGGCACTCCTATTACTCGCGACAGAGAATGTATCGAAATGGGACAATGTGTAAATGGTAAGTCGTTGGACAACAGAATTGCCGTTTATATTTTGATAGAAACTATCAAGAACTTAAAAGGCAAAAAGTTGCCGTTCGACACGTATTTTGTATTCACCGTACAAGAAGAAGTTGGTTTACGTGGTGCACAAGTTGCCGCACTCAACATTCAGCCAAACGTTGCCATTGCACTTGACACGACAATAGCTTACGACGTTCCGGGAAGTTGTCCGCAAGAACAAATAACAAAACTGGGTATGGGACCAGGCATAAAGATTATGGATTCGTCGGTGATTTGTAACACAAAACTCGTATCATTTATGAAATCGGTTGCCGAGAAAAACAAGATTCCATATCAGGCAGAAATTATGCAAGGGGGCGGAACCGACACGTCAATGTTACAAAAAATGGTTGCTGGCGGTGCCATCGCTGGAGCTGTTTCCATACCGACACGACACCTTCACCAAGTAATTGAATCAGTACACAAAAAAGATGTTGACAACAGCATTGCATTATTGTCGAACATCACTAACACAATAGACAAATTGTAATTGAGAATTACAATGGCCGACAATTATTTAGAGAAGAAATTCGAGGAATATCAACGGAAGAAAGCCGAATACGAACGAAAGAAAAAATTGGGACTTCTTCCGAAGAAAAAAACGACAAAAGAAAACTCTTAAATCACGTAAAACCTTTCTCGACAGAAAGGTTTTATTTTTTTTCTAAACTCTTGATTTATAGGCAAAAAAATAGCGGAATGAGTCTCCACTCGCCCCGCCATTCATTTAAATAATAATAAAGCGTAACAGTATTACAAAAGTAATGTTTTATTTAGATTTTACAAGAAAAAACGAAAAAAATTGAAAGTTTTTCTTCTTTGCGAAATGAAAGTAATCATATCGTCAAAAGCCAAGCATTAAAAGTCCTCCTCCAAGTAAAAAGGCAATAAGTAGCTTCAACAACTTTATAAAGACAAAGGTACGTTTTGCTTCGGCAAACAACGGCAAGCCGCCGTGTCCGTCTTGTACAAGAGAGTTTGCCAACAAGATGCTGAATGGTATGCTCCCCGACAAAAACAAGGAAATGAAGATAATATGTGGCCCCGACTCAGGAATCAAACCAACAAGAATAGCTATAACCAATACTTGCCACTGATATTGAGTGACAATATCTTGCAAAACCACCCAATGGTCAACGATATGGATGATGGCAATGATGACGGTCGTCCATCCTAAAACCTTAAAGAAATGCTTCTTTATAATGTGATTCCAAAAATGTGTTTCCAAAAAATGTTCAGATACTGCACAAATTACAAACGCCGCGAGCAGAGAAATGATAATGAACGTGAGAGAAAACCAATCAATATGATGTTCGTGTTCCTCGGCATGCAAATCCATTGGCATAATATCGTGGCTATGACCAATTTCTCCAAGAAGCGACAAAACAAATATCAACAAAACGCCAAAGAGCAACAATGCCCTATGGGGCGAAGCATGACGAAGATTCTCAAGTATTGACGTGTGTTCGTGTTCCTCGTGACTATCCTCGTGTTCGTGAATTTCGAAATGTTGAATTTCGCCTTCCTCAATAGTTTGTTTTCTAACCAAATCAATCAGAATACCACCAAGAAAACCAATAATGACAAGTATTCCCGTAATTTTTAAAGCAGTAATCACATCAAGTGAAAAAAGCATAAACGCCTCATCGCCCATAGTCGCCACAAACGTAGCAAACAACGTTCCCAACGACACCAAATTATGCGAAAACAAGGTTACGACCGTGTACGTTCCCAAACATCCTGGCAATACGCCAAACGCCACGCCCATAGCGACCTGCCACCAACCACGTTTTCTGATTTTTGCACAAAAGACGCCACTAGTGCGAACATTGATATATTCAATAAAAAGCATCATTGCCAACACAAAGAAAGTGATGGCTAAGGCATTTTTTAAAATAGCAAAAATGGTTATACTCATTTTTCGTATATAAAAAAAAGTCGTACTCTTACGAAATACGACTTGTCTTAAATTCTTGTATTTTCTATACCAAGAATGCCGAGCTCATCGACTCGTTCTTGAATATCTTTTCGATGGAATTTGCAAAATATTGAGCACACGACAAAACGGTGATTTTGCTTGGCATTTTGTCGTGAGGAATTGTGTCGGTAACCAACAATTCTTGAATAGCACTCTTCTCGATTCTGTCAAATGCAGGACCAGAACAAACAGCGTGTGTACTCAAAGCACGAACCGAAGCAGCTCCGTTTTCCTTGCAAAGATTTGCCGCCATAGTGATTGTACCTGCCGTATCAATCATATCGTCAACAATAATTACATTCTTTCCTTCAACGTCACCAATCATTTGCATATTGTCAACCACATTTGCCTTGGTACGTTCCTTGTGGCAAATTGCAATGTCGGCATTCAATATACGAGCATATGCTTTTGCACGCTTCGTACCACCCATATCGGGAGCAACGATGCAAAGGTTTTCTATCTTCATATTTTGAATGTACGGAATGAAAATTGATGACCCGAACAAGTGGTCAACTGGAATATCGAAGAAACCTTGAATCTGACCTGCGTGCAAGTCCATTGTTACTACACGGTCAACGCCACTCTTTTGCAACAAATTGGCCATCAACTTTGCACCAATTGAGATACGTGATTTCTCTTTTCTGTCCTGACGAGCAAAACCGAAATATGGAATTACTGCTGTCACGTGTGCAGCCGATGCACGTTTTGCCGCATCAATCAGCAACAACAGCTCCAACAAATTATCGGCTGGAGCAAAAGTTGACTGCACGATATATACTTCTTTTCCACGAACTGGCTCGTCGAAACGAGGTTCAAACTCACCGTCGGAAAAACGAGTAACCGCAGAAGCACCCATTTCAACGCCATAATACTTAACGATTTTCTCTGTTAGATAACGGGTTGCCTCACCCGAAAAAATCTTGATTCCTTGACAATCTGCCATAACCTTTAGTTCTTTTTTAAGACACGGCAAAACTACTTTTTTTTTCGTTGTTTACGCATTCAAAACAAATTTAATAATTCACATTTTTTGACTCATTGTTAATAACGCATCAAAACAATTATAAACATATTTGTTTCAATACGTTAGAGTTTTAAAACAAAATTAAAAATGGAGACTTATTAACAATGCAACGTGCTACACTATTCTTTTTTGGCCCCGAACGTCCATCCGAACGAAAATCCCAGATTCGGCGTGGCATAGAATTTCTCCGCTTTCGTTCCCAATCCGAAACCAGCTTCCAATTCTATGGTAAATCCGCCAGCGATACAACCTTTCCCAAAAAACGAAAGACCTCCCAAATGTTCTACCTCAGGTGTAATTTCATACACAGAACCATCTTTTTGTACATCGTATTTACTATCGTTTTTCATAGCTGCAACTGCAGCATCATACGATTCTTTTGTGGAATACTGTGCCTGTAAATCTTTGGTAATATCATACTTAGCATCGTATGACCAATATTTATACGACATAGCCAAACCATATTGAATAAAGCAGTTTTCGCTTGCTTTTTTGAAATAGTAACGAGGTTGCACCATACCATAAATGCCACCAGCCACACCGGCTTGTTGTCCTTCCGACGTCAGTCGTGAACCTGTTTGGCAACCTACGCCCAATTTAATCGACGTTTGTGGAGTAAAATGAAATTCATAGTTGATATTTGCCGTTCCGACAGCAAATTGCAGTACATTCACAGAAATCAGATGTTTTTTTTCAGCAAGACAAACCGTTGGTGTCATTGCCGTAGAATCATTAATATCAATATCTTGCGAGAATGCAAATTCACTCAAAAACAAGCAAGCAAATACGAATCCTATAACCTTTTTCATAACCATTCAAATTTATATAGCAA
>JAGCOW010000026.1 GCA_017642535.1 Bacteroidales bacterium
AGGATTCGGGCATTGTTTTCGCGGATGAAGCGTCCCATGTTTATCATCTTGATTGCCGCCATCGGCATTTTGTACAGAGCCAATTCCTGTGCAATCAGTTGTTCTTCTTCGTAGTAGAACGCCTTGATTACTTCCACGAGCTTGTCGATTTGTTTCACGACTTTCTCAACCGTTTCCTTGGTGGAATTGACTACGATGGTGAAACTGTGAATGCCTTTAATCTGCGATTCGGAAACCGTCAAACTCTCGATGTTGATTTTTCGGCGGGTGAATACAATGGTGATTTTGTTCAGCAAACCAATGTGGTTTTCGGTGAACGCTGTGATTGTATATTGTTTTTTCTCCATAATTCGTTATTTTAATTTCATATCAGAAACTCCGTCGCCCGGTTCAACCATCGGCAAAATGCCTTCTTCAGGTTCTATCGCCACTTCGAGCACGTATGGACGGTCGTCGGCGAGCATTGCGTCGATTGCTGCGGAAAGGTCTTTTCTGTCAACCACACGCTGACCGTCAACCTGCCAACCTTTGGCAATGGTGATGTAGTCGGGACCGGCAATATCGACGAACGAGTAGCGGTGGCCGAAGAATCGTTCCTGCCACTGGCGTACGTTTCCAAGGTATGTGTTATTCAAAAGTACGATTTTCAAACCGATGTTGTTGGCCGCCATCGTGCCTAATTCCTGTGCGGTCATTTGGAAGCCGCCGTCGCCCACGAATGTGATAACCTGTTTTTCGGGACGGGCAACTTTTGCTCCCACGCCGGCAGGAATACCGTAGCCCATGGTTCCAAGTCCGCCCGAAGTCAGGATTTTCGACCCTTGACGGAATTTGTAGTAACGGCAGGTTGCCATCTGGTTTTGCCCTACGTCGGTTACCACAATGGCGGTTCCTTTGGTTTTTTCAGAAATCAAGTTTACGACTTCGCCCATCTTTATGTCGCCCGACTTTGGATGAATTGCGTTTTCAATCACTTCGTCGTTTTCGATTTTATCCAATGGTTTGAAACTATCAATCCACGCTTGGTGGTTCGCTAGTTTAACGCCGTCGGCAAGGGCTTTCAGGGCTGTTTTCGCATCGCAGTTCACTGCAAGCGTCGGCTGAAGAATTTTACCGATTTCGGCATGGTCGATTTCTATGTGGATGATTTTCGCCTGTTTTGCGAATTTGGCGAGATTACCCGTCACACGGCTGTCAAAACGAAGTCCCACACCAATAATCACGTCGGCTTCGTTGGTTTTTATGTTCGGCGCGTAGTTTCCGTGCATTCCGAGCATTCCAACGAAGTTTGGATGGTCGTAATTGATTGTGTTCAAACTCATTATGGTCGAAGCGATAGGAATATTCGCCTTTTCCGACAAAGCAATCAGTTCATCTTGTGCCTGCGAAAGTTCCACACCATGACCAGCAAAGATGATTGGTTGTTTTGCGTTGTCAATCAACTTGATGGCTTCGTCAATCTCCGTCTGGTTCAGTTTCGGGTACGGATAGTAGCCACGAACGTATTCACACGGTTTATAGGTGAAATTACCAATCTCAGTCACAAGAGCATCTTTTGTAATGTCAATCAAAACTGGACCCGGACGGCCTGTGCGAGCCAGATAGAACGCCTTGGCGATAATTTCAGGGATTTCGTCGGCCGAGGTGATTTGGTAGTTCCATTTTGTGATTGGCATTGTCACGCCAATGATGTCAACTTCCTGAAACTCGTCGGTTCCCAAAGAGCGGGCAACGACTTGAGCGGTGATTGCCACGATAGGCGTTGAGTCAATCATTGCGTCGGCAATACCCGTAACCAAGTTTGTGGCGCCGGGACCCGAAGTCGCCATACAAACGCCAACTTTTCCCGTCGCACGTGCGTAACCTTGTGCCGCGTGAACGGCTCCTTGCTCGTGGCGGGTGAGAATGTGACGTAATTTGTCGGTGTAACTATATAATTTATCGTACAAAGGCATAATCGTTCCGCCCGGATAGCCGAAAACGGTGTCGATTCCCTCGTTTGTCAAACATTGTAACAGTGCGTCTGAACCAGTCATGTTTTTAATTATGTGTTAAGAATTTAAAGTTATGAATTATGAGTTACTCATTGTGCATTGTACATTATTCAATCACGCGAACTCCTCCAAGGTCAGCCGAAGCAACGTTTTGGGCATATACTTTCAGCGAATCGGGAACGAAACGTTCTCTGTTCGGTTTGAAAGCGTTTTTGCCTTTTGCAAGTTCTTCGTTTCTTCGTTTTTCCATTTCTTGGTCGGAGATGAGAAGTTCCACCTTACGGTTAGGAATGTCGAACAAGATTGAATCGCCGTCGCGTACCAATCCGATTTCGCCACCGCTTGCCGCTTCGGGCGATACGTGTCCGATTGACAAACCAGAAGTTCCGCCAGAGAAACGCCCGTCGGTGATGAGTGCACACGCCTTACCCAAATGTTTTGATTTCAAATATGAAGTAGGGTAGAGCATTTCCTGCATGCCCGGACCACCTTTCGGACCTTCGTAGATGATGACAACCACGTCGCCTGCCTGAATTTTGTCGGTGATGATTGCTTCGCACGCATCTTCTTGAGAATGAAATACTTTTGCCGTTCCTTTAAATGTGAACAGTGATTCGTCAACACCGGCAACTTTCACGATACAACCTTCTTTGGCGATGTTTCCGAACAATACGGCCAGACCGCCGTCTTTGGTGTATGCGTTCTTAATATCACGAATACAGCCATTTTCACGGTCGGTGTCGAATTCCTTGTACATAGTGTTTTGAGAACCCATAGCCGTTGTTCTGTCGCCTTTCGGAGCACTTTTGTAGATTTCCGTCAATTCTGCCTTTGCCGTCGGACGAAGAATGTCGTATGAATCCAACGCTTCCTTCAATGTCAGTCCGTCAACACGTTTTACAGACGTGTCGAGCAATCCGTTACGGTCAAGAACGCCGAGGATTCCCATCACGCCACCGGCACGGTTCACATCTTCAATATGATATTTCTTCGTATTTGGAGCAACTTTGCTGATACAAGGAACTTGACGCGAAAGCATGTCAATGTCCTTCATCTTGAATTCCACGCCAGCTTCGTGAGCCACAGCCAAAAGGTGAAGCACCGTGTTTGACGAACCACCCATAGCAATGTCCATCTTCATTGAATTCAAGAATGCCGCACGAGTGGCGATGGAACGTGGAAGAACCGATGTGTCGCCGTCGTAGTAGTATTTCTTGGTGTTTTCAACGATTTGTTTTGCCGCACGGATGAACAAATTCTCACGATTTTTGTGCGTTGCCACAATGCTACCGTTGCCCGGAAGCGACAAACCAAGAGCTTCTGTCAAGCAGTTCATTGAGTTAGCCGTGAACATACCCGAACAAGAGCCACAGGTAGGGCAGGCGTTTTTCTCAACAGCGTCGAGAGTCGCATCGTTTACGTTTGAATCGAGAGCCATGACCATTGCGTCAATCAAGTCGTATTTTTCTTTGTTGATTACGCCGGCTTCCATAGGTCCGCCCGAGACGAAAATTGTAGGAATGTTCAGACGCATGGCGGCAATCAACATTCCCGGAGTAATTTTGTCGCAGTTGCTGATGCAAACGAGAGCGTCAACTTTGTGAGCGTTGCACATATATTCTACGCTGTCGGCGATGATTTCGCGAGAGGGGAGGGAGTACAACATTCCCGTGTGTCCCATTGCGATTCCGTCGTCGATTGCTATGGTATTGAATTCAGCCGCAAAACAGCCCTGTGCTTCGATGGCAGCTTTAACCTTTTGACCAATTTCGTGTAGGTGTACGTGACCAGGAACAAATTGTGTAAACGAGTTTGCAATGGCAATGATAGGTTTGCCAATTTGTTCTTCTTTCATACCATTAGCACGCCATAAGCTTCGTGCTCCTGCCATCAGACGGCCTTGCGTCGATGTTTCGCTTCGTAACGGAAATCCCATTGTATCTTAATTTTATTCTTAATTCTATAAATATGTGGCTTCGACAAGCTCAACCACCTTAATTATTAACTATTAATTCTTAACTCTTAATTTTTAATTATCGCTGATATTCTTTCAAAAAAAAAGCACCAGACTTGGTGAAGAATGGTGCTTTATATTGGAAATAGTCAAACACCATTCATTACTGAATGACATCCACGACTACCACAAATACAGTTTCTAAAAGCATATCGTTGTTTTTACGAGTGCAAATATAATAATTTTTTTTGAAATCGTGCTATAAAATGGTAATGTTTGAAAAATGTCTATCTTTGAAAAAAATAAAATGCTATGAAACAATATATAATGTTAGTAGGTATCTTTCTTGGTCTGAACCTTTGTGCTGTTTGTCAGGAAATGACGGGCTATATGCAGGTAGAAGGAAAGAAGACTATGTATTACGATAAAGACGGAAAGTGTCAGGGGTTCGACAGATATGACCAGAAACGTAAGGTGAATGTGCATTATGATTGTAAGAAAAAGGAAATCGGATATGCAAAAAAAGACAATAAAACTCACGGACTTATAAATTATGGCATATTCGACAATGTGGTGAATTACACGAAAGTAAAAGGCAAGAAGACGTTCCGCTACGATAAGGACGACAATTGTCTCGGCTATTATATTTTTGACAGCCGTTCAAAAAAACGTATCTATTATAATTGCGAAGGGAAAGAATTGGGATATTCCAAGCAAGAAAAGGAAAAAACCGTGTTTTATGGCGATTTTCCGTACATAGGTTGGTAACTTGAACGTAGTTTTTTTGCTAATTCATTTTTTAAAAAGATTTTTTGTCTATGTTTGCCTGCGAAAAAAGTAATTCGTGGACAATAATCGTGCGTTCGTCTATGAGTACATTTTTGTTCACCAAATTTGTATAGGATTGCACACGATAAAAAAAAAGAATACAATGGAAGTAACGAGATTATTTGATATACTTGATAACTATAAGGAACAGAAGCCGGGGCAGAAAGTTGCTTTGGCTCATAAAGTAGAAGGGAAATGGGTCACGTATAGCATACAAGATTATGTTGATTATGTGAATAACGTAAGTTACGGTTTGTTGGCTATGGGTATTCAGCCAGGCGACAAAATCGGTATTGTGAGCGGAAACCGTCCGGAATGGAATTTCTTGGATATGGGTGCTATGCAGATTGGTGCGATTCCCGTGCCGATTTATCCAACGATTAGTCAGGAGGAATATCGCTATATTTTGAATCATGCCGAGATGAAGATTTTGTTCGTCGAGGGCAAAAGTCTGCGTTCCAAAATCGAGCCGATTCTTCCCGAATTGGAGCATTTAAAGGAACTTTTTACGTTCGTTGACCAAAAATGCCAATATCGTTATTTTGAACAGTTGGTTACTTTGGGTAAGGAAAACCCGCAACCCGAGAAGGTTGCCGAGCTGAAAGCGAACGTTAAGTCATCAGATTTGGCTACGATCATTTATACTTCGGGAACGACGGGAAATCCCAAGGGTGTGATGCTGTCGCACGATAATATTTTGTTGAATGTGAAAAATGTTCAAGAACTCTTTTTGCCGACGTGCGAGAAGGCGTTGAGTTTCTTGCCGCTTTGTCACGCATACGAAAGAATGTTGATGTACACCTATCAATTCCGTCAAGTTTCCATATATTATTCCGATTTGGCGTGCATAGCCGACAATTTGAAGGAAATTCACCCGAATGTGATGTGTTGCGTGCCCCGTCTGTTAGAAAAAATGTATGAGAAATTGTACAGTGCAGGCAAAAAACAGTCTTTCTTCACCCAAAAGATTTATTATTGGGCTGTTGCAGTTGCAAAAAAATATAATCTTGACCCAGAAAAACGTTCGTGGTACTACAATATAAAATGGAGTATTGCCAACAAACTTATTTATAAAAAATGGCAAGAGGCACTGGGTATTCAAGGACCGATTCAGGTTGTGTCGGGTGGTTCGGCGTTGCAGGCACAGTTGGCATCGTTTTTCCAAGCCATAGGTTTCTATGTGTTTGAAGGATATGGACTTTCCGAAACTTCGCCTGTAATTTCCGTTGCTCGTGAAGAACCATATACGCACGAGCCAGGTACGGTGGGACTTCCGCTTCCGGGCGTTGAGGTGAAAATTGACCCTGCTACCAATGAGTTGCTATGTCGTGGACATAATGTCATGCTTGGCTATTACAAAGCACCCGAAATGACTGAGGAAGTGATTGACAAGGATGGTTGGTTCCATACGGGCGATACGGCACGAATCACCGAAAAAGGTCTTGTTGTCATCACTGGTCGAATCAAATCATTGTTTAAGACGTCGTTTGGTAAATATGTAAATCCTGAACATATTGAAAATAAGGTTGTTACATCGCCATTCGTCGGAAGTATAGTTGTGGTTGGTGAAAACCGACAGTTTACGGCAGCCCTTATCGTTCCCGATTTTATGTGTCTGGAAACGTGGTGTAAATCGCATAAAGTTCCTTTCACGTCGAAGGAACAAGTGGTGAAGGAGCCCGAAGTGTTGAAACGTTTCAGAAAGGAAATAACGAAATACAATGCTTATTTTGCCGATTATGAGCAAATTAAGCGATTTGTACTTATTCCAGAAGAGTGGACGACACAAAACGGTAAATTGTCACCTACATTGAAGGTGAAACGAAAAGTCGTTCAAAAGGAATACGAAAAAGAAATAGAAGGGCTGTTTAGCAAAGAATAACATTCCGTTAATTCTCTGCGCTCTTCTTTTCACGTTTGCGTTCGTTTTCGTCAAGAATAATTTTTCGTAAACGGAGTGATTTCGGAGTTACTTCCAAATACTCATCTTTACGGATGTATTCCATACATTCTTCAAGCGACATTTTCTTTGCCGGAGCAATGGCGACTTTTTCGTCAGAGCCGGAAGCACGCATATTCGTAAGTTTCTTGCTCTTACAAACGTTGATAACCAAGTCGTTTTCACGAACGTGTTCGCCAATCACTTGACCAGCATACACTTCTTCGCCTGGTTCAATAAAGAATGTTCCTCTGTCTTGCAATTTGTCAATTGCGTAAGCAAATGTTTGTCCCGTTTCCATTGCAATCAAGGCACCATTGTTTTTGTTCGGCATTTCGCCTTTCCATGGTTCAAAGCCCGTGAAAATGTGCGAAATGACGGCCTCTCCTTCGGTAGCGGTAAGCATGCTGCTGGTAAGTCCAATCAAACCTCGCGAAGGAATGGTAAATTCAAGATGAACACGATCGTTTTTCGAAATCATATTTTTCATCTCGCCTTTGCGTTGCGTAATCAATTCAATTACTTTTCCAGAAAGACGTTCGGGAACGTGAACGGTCACTTGTTCCATTGGCTCACATTTCTGACCATCAATTTCTTTTATAATTACTTGTGGCTGACCAATTTGCATTTCGTAACCTTCACGACGCATTGTTTCAATCAATACAGACAAGTGCATGATTCCACGACCGAAAACGTTGAAAGAGTCGGCTGCACCAGTTTCTTCTATACGTAGCGCCAGGTTTTTCTCCAATTCCTTGTACAAGCGTTCACGCAAGTGGCGAGACGTTACAAATTTTCCTTCTTTTCCGAAGAATGGCGAGTCGTTGTTGGTAAACACCATCGACATTGTTGGCTCGTCAATCGTGATTGCCGGAAGGGCTTCCGGATTTTCGAAATCGGCAACGGTGTCGCCAATATCAAAACCCTCTAAACCGACAATTGCACAGATTTCACCACATTGTACCTCGGTTTTGATTTTTTCCTTTCCTAAACCTTCGAATGTATATAATTCTTTGATTTTTGATTTTACGATAGTTCCGTCGCGTTTCACCAACGACACGTTTTGTCCGCCAATCAGCGTTCCGCGGGCAATTCTTCCGACAGCGATTCTACCTATATAAGAAGAATAGTCAAGCGAGGTGATTCTCATCTGTGTCGTTCCTTCCACTTGTTTTGGTGCGGGAATCACTTCCAATATGGTGTCGAGCAAATACGTGAAATCCGATGTTGGTTTTCTCCAATCAGGACCCATCCAACCTATTTTTGAAGAACCATATACCGTACGGAAATCAAGTTGATCTTCGGTTGCGTTGAGGTTGCACATTAAGTCAAACACTGCTTCGTTGGCACCTTCGGGGTCGCAGTTCGGCTTGTCAACTTTGTTTACGACAACGATAGGTTTCAAATTCATCTCAATAGCTTTTTCAAGCACGAAACGAGTTTGTGGCATAGGACCTTCGAATGCGTCAACCAGCAACAGACAGCCGTCAGCCATGTTTAGCACACGTTCTACCTCACCACCGAAATCGGAGTGTCCTGGAGTGTCTATAATATTGATTTTCACTCCTTTGTAACGAACGGAAACGTTCTTTGAAAGAATTGTAATACCACGTTCACGTTCAAGGTCGTTGTTGTCGAGTATTAAATCTCCCGTTTCTTCGTTTTCGCGAAATGTCTTTACTTGGTGAAGAATTCTGTCAACCAACGTAGTCTTTCCGTGGTCAACGTGTGCGATAATCGCAATGTTTCTAATGTCTTGCATCTGATTAATTTTAACGGCGGCAAATTTCGTTGAAAAATTCAGTATTACAATAGTTTTTATAAATTTTCAAAATATAATCTCATAGATTTCTTTGATTTTCTATCTTTGTAGCAAACAAATTCTATGAAACGGAAACTGCTTATTTTGATTATTCTTATATGTATCGTGGGCATAATTGTCCTCGTTGCCATCTTTTTGAAGAAGAATCAAGTTGTTGAGAATCAGGCGTATAATGCAATTCCAGAAGATGCTGCATTGATTGTCGATATACCCGACATGAGCAAAGTGATGCCTATTGTTGCCAATCAGGAAAATGTTGTTTGGAACGGATTCGCACAGTTCCCGTTCGTTGAAAAAGGAAATGAATTTTTGCTTCGGATTGACTCTACAATCAAGGCAAACACCGTTTTTGAAGATTTCGCCCACAATGAGTTGTTGATGGTTGTGAAACAAATCGGAAAGAACAAGTTGGATTACCTTTATATTATTCCGATAAAGAAAGATAATGATCAAGATATTCAGTTGTTCATTGAAAACGTGCTGAATCTGAAGAACGAGTCAAAGTATTCGTTCGATAAGAAAGAAGAGATATTTACCTCCATTGACGAGCAAACGCACACAAGTTTTGCCTATGCCATAAGCAAGAACACGTTGCTGCTGAGTGAGTCGAAAGTGTTGGTGGAAACGGCATTGAAGGGACTTTGGGAGAATAAGAACATTATGAGCAATGCTGATTTTACGAAAGTAAAACCGAACGACACGAAAGTTCCTGCAAAGATTTATTTCCACTATGACCGAATGGCTGAGATATTTAAATTGTCGGCGTCGGAGGAATATATCTCTCGTTTGAAAGATTTCCCTCAAATTGGTAGTTGGACCGAATTGGACTTATCGAAGAAAAACGACGTTGTGCGTTTGAATGGCTTTGTGACGACTGATTCCATTCATTTTGACGGAGAATACTTTAATTTATTTGAAGGTCAGAAGTTAGTTCGTGGCAATGTTTGCTCAATTTTACCAGTTTCAACCTCTCATTTTATTGCCATAGGGTTGAGTAACAAGGATAAATACAAAGAGAACTATAAAAATTATTTGCGAAAGAACAGTTATTTAAATTCGTATGAAAAAGGGCTGAGTGCCTTGAATAGCGCGTTTTCTGCTGACATGAGAGTGAATGTTGCCGAAATGATGTATTCGTGGATCGACGATGAGATTGCTTTTGCAATGATGCCGTCGTTTACCGACAATTTATATGACAATACGTTTGCTATCCTGAAAATAAAAAGCATCAAAACTGTTGTTTCTGATTTGGAGAAACTGCAAAATAATTACGAGAAGAAAAATCAGGGTTTTGTCGCTTCGTCAAAAATGTTCATTGCACCATCGGGAGAGGAATATACGCTGTATCAACTGCCGATTACAAAAATACCACAGACGATTTGGGGCAATTTGTTCTCGCACGTTGGCGCAAAATATGTAACCATAGTTGATTCATATGTGGTTTTTGCCAATTCCGAACAGTCATGTGTGGCATTTATCAATGAATACGACAGAGGAATGACTCTTGCGTCGGATTCAAATTACGGAAGATTTGATGACAATGTGAAGTCGGCATATTCATTATATGCATATTATTCAATTCCTCAATCGTTGGAGGTTTTCAAAGCATTTTTCGATGCAAACCGTGCTGGATTCTTTGACCAGTATGCTCCTCAACTTAAAACGATGGACGCAATCTCGTATCAAATTATTGCCGACGAGGGGAATAAGTTGTACAACGACGTTGTGATTTCCTTATCGACGCAAAAATCGGGAAAACCCGAATGCGATTGGAAAATGGCATTAGACACTTCGATCATTTCGCAACCAGTTAGTTTCGTGTCTCATAGAGGCGAGTCGCTGTTGTTGTTTCAAGATGGCTATAATGTATTGCATCTTGTAGAGGAATCGACGGGTAAGAACTTGTGGAACAAACAGTTGGATGGTCAGATAATGGGTACTATCAATTTTGTTGATGCTTTGGCCAACAATAAACAACAGTATTTGTTCAATACGGCTAAAACGGTGTATTTGCTTGACAGAAATGGCGATAACGTGGGGAATTTCCCTCTGACCTTGCAGAAAAATGCATCGGTAGGTATAGCAGTGTTTGACTATGACAAAAACAAGAAATACAGAATGCTGATTCCAAACGACGGCAATACGTTGGAAATGTTTGCGTTGGAAGGAGGTTTGTGGTCAAAAATCAACGATTGGAGCGTCCCTGTGGAAAGTCCTATTGTTACCACTCCGCGCCACTTCGTTGATGCAGGGAAAGATTATATTGTCTTTGCTGACAAATATCACGTGTATGTGGTGAATCGAAGAGGTGAAACCAGAATTGACATTTCTGAGTTGATTGAAAAAGCGCCAAACGCGACGATTGCTTTTGAATCAGGGGCACAACCTCAATTATCTCGTTTTATCACAACCGATGTAGATGGTGTAGTGAAAGAAATTTTCTTGGATGGAACTGTTCAATCCACAACATTGACAAACGTTTCGGCAAATCACTATTTCTTGTTTGCCGATGTCAACAACGACGGCAATGGAGATTATATCTTTGTTGATGAAAACAAGGTAGGCGTTTATAGCGCTGGAAAGAAAGTTTTCGTATATTCTGGAAACGACACGTTTACAAAACCGTATGTATTTCAATATGACGGAGATACAAAAATTGCAGTTTTGGACGAAAAGAACGAGAAATTATATGTCATAAATAGTGACGGCTCATTATATAAAGGTTTTCCTGTAACGGGAAAGAACAACTTCTATGCTCGAGGAAAAGACCAATGTTTCAATGTGATTGTTGAAGGCGAACAAAAATTGTTGTACAATTATAGAGTTCGCTAAAAACTGATTCCCCTTGTTTTATCGGGTAAAACGGTGATAGTAACGTGTAGCGTGTTTGCTGGCAATAACGGTTCGGCAATGTCGGGCCATTCTATCAGACAAAGGTTTCCACTATAAAAATAATCTTCAGCACCAATGTTTTGCAGGTCGGCGATTGTTTCCAGCCGGTATAGGTCGAAGTGATAAATGGTTTCGTCCGAGGGGGTGAGATATTCGTTGATGATGGCAAATGTGGGGCTTGCAACGTTGTCGGTCACGCCAAATTCTGCACACAGCGCTTTGATGAACGTGGTTTTTCCCGCACCCATTTCTCCGTGAAAGGCAATGACGCGGTGTTCGCCTATGGCTGCCTTGAATTCTCGTGCCGCTTGGGCAATCTCGTCTATTGAATTAATTGTAATTTCCATTGTTCTTTTGTTATTCGTAGCGAAGTGCTACAATCGGGTCCAAATTTGCAGCTTTTTTTGCAGGATACCAACCAAAAAATATTCCTGTCACCGCACACACGAAAAATGAGATGACGAGCGACGAAACGGTGATGATGGTCGGCCATTCGGTGAATATTGTGGTAATTTTTGCGGCGGTTATGCCGAACGCCACGCCTATGAGTCCGCCAGTCACGCTGATGAAAATGGCTTCTGTAAGAAATTGAAGCAGAATATCCTTGCTTCTTGCGCCCACAGCCATTCGCAGACCAATTTCGCGGGTGCGTTCTTTCACCGACACATACATTATGTTCATTATGCCGATACCGCCAATAAGCAACGAAATTCCTGCAATCACAACAAGCAACGTCGTAAGAATGTCGGTTGTGGAACTTGCCGTTGTCAGCAGTTCTTCCATCGACATGATGCGGAACGGGTTGTTGGTGCCGTCGCTTTTGTGGACGCGTTGTAAAATCTGCGTAACTTCTTCCACGGCTTGCTGTGCAACGCTTTCGTCTTGTGCGGAAGCCACAATGGAATTGACGTAGGTGATTGCCATAATACGTTTCTGCACGGTGGTGAACGGTGCAAGAATCACATTGTCTTGGTCTTGTCCCCACGTGTTTTCGCCCTTCGATTCCAAAACGCCGATGACTTGAAACGGCGTGTTTTTGAAACGGATTGTTTTTCCAATGGGGTCTTCGGTGCCAAACAGGTTGGTTACGA
>JAGCOW010000027.1 GCA_017642535.1 Bacteroidales bacterium
CGCTCACTCCCAACATTCTGCTGACTACCGTGCCATATTTCCCTTTTCTACGAAGTCTTATCGCTTTTAGCATCGTTCCTAAATCGTAATATTTTGTCATTCTCCCAAAAGTTTTTTGTCCAACTTTTGGGGTTCACCTCAGGCACATCGTCTCTACAATAATCATCAATTCTTAAAGAACTTTCGCGTAATGATTTCCCCATTCTTCATTGAAATAACCGCATAATGCATTCCCTTTGGCAATGAAGATACAGGGTATGTATTCCCGTCCATACGTTCGGGATGATTGATTTTCCCTTGTGCGTCGCAGAACTTCACACAGACGTAATCGCCTTCAATAGTAATGTAATCAGTAGCAATTGTCGGATAAAGACGAATGTGTTCGTTGGCAGATACCATAAGAGATATCACTTCGGAATATGAGAATTCTCCGTTGTAGTCGGTTTGTTTGAGGCGGAAATACATCAATCCGCTGAATGTGACTGGCTTTGAGTATTCGTAGGAATTGCTCGACGACGACGTACCTGCACCGGCAATTTGTGCCACCTCGTGGAACGACACACCGTCGAAGCTTTGTTCTATAGTAAAGAAATCATTGTTAGTCTCGGTAGCAGTTTCCCATCTAAAAAGAATATTTTCGCCTTGTTGTGTGGCAGTGAAGAGAGAAAGTTCGATGGGAAGAACGCCTGCTGTCAAATATGAACCTTTGTTATTATTATTAACGTCTTTGTATTTTATTTGATACGTTATAGCATTTTTGGTAGTAACTTCACTTAACCCGTAATCCAAATTAGAAAATCTGTGTTTCCCATTTTCAGCCCCTTGCATTTTTGTTATATCAAGATTCATTTCTGCAAAAACAGAAATAATATCATCAGAACTCAAAGAAATGCAATCGCCAAACATATTTTGTACATTATTGACTTTTTTGAAGTTTGCATTTTTAAAGTGTATAGTTTTCAAGTATTTACAACTTTGAAACATTTGCATTAAAGAAATTGCATTAGAGAAATCCCAATCTTCTATTCCACTAACATCTTCTATTACGGTACCATATTTTTTATTGCTATAATTCCAATTGTTTCCAGCAGTACCTTCATCCTTATTTTGAAATAAATTCATGCAATCGCTATTTGGTGGCAAAATTGGATGCTCAGCAACAGAATACCAATAAACATCATAGCATGTTCTTGTATATTTTATAGGATTGTCTTTGTCTAACCCTTTAAACACATACACATCTTCTTCATGTACTACACTAAATGCATATACGATATCTGGATATCCTGGTTCTTTATAGTCTTCACTAACTTTTGGATCCATCCAGTCCTTGTCATACGATTTGGATAAACATGTTTTGTATTTTACAAGTCCTTCTGTGTTTAACATCTCAAGAGCTTCATCTACCGAGATTCTTTTTATTGAATGCATATCAGAGGCACGTCCTTCTTTATTCTTAACATCACCCCCACATAGATAAGCAAATCTTGGCTTTAAATAATGACAACTACTTTTCCCATTTGCTTTCCAATGACTCTCTCCACCTGCATCTCCATCTCCATGCGGATTCAAAAGCATAGCTTGTGAAAATCCACTCGTAACAAAAAATATGAGAGCGAAGAAGATGGAAAAAATGCTTCTCGTTGGATTGTTGGCAATATGTAATCTATTCATTATCATATGCTTACAACTTCTCGGTGTATAAAACACACTATCGATATTTTTAGACAGCAAATATACGAACGCGCAAAATAAAAATACAAATATTTTTGTTAAAAAAATAATTTGTATAGTATCAAAAACTAAAAATGTATTAGGAAGCCGATGTTAATCGTTCAATTTCAGCACTGCAAGGAATGCTTTTTGCGGAATTTCAACGCTACCGATTTGCTTCATTCGTTTCTTTCCTTCTTTCTGTTTTTCAAGCAGTTTGCGTTTACGGGAAATATCGCCGCCATAACATTTTGCCGTAACGTCTTTGCGAACGGCCTTCACCGTCTCGCGGGCAATAACTTTCGTACCGATTGCCGCCTGAATAGCCACGTCAAATTGCTGTCTCGGGATAAGGTCTTTTAATTTCTCGCAAATTCGTTTGCCGAAATCGTATGCATTGCTTTGGTGAATCAACGCTGAAAGGGCATCAACGCTGTCGCCGTTCAACAAAATGTCGAGTTTTGCCAATTTCGACTCACGATAGCCAATAATGTGATAATCGAACGAGGCATATCCTTTTGAAATACTCTTAAGTTTGTCGTAGAAGTCAAACACGATTTCGCCTAATGGCAACTCAAAATTGATTTCCACACGGTTTCCCGTCAGATATGTCTGATTTTTCAAAATACCACGTTTGTCGATGCATAACTTCATTATCGGCCCTATGAATTCGGCGTTTGTAATGATTTGTGCGGCAATATATGGCTCCTCAATGTAATCGATTGTCGTTGGTTCCGGCAAATCGGTAGGATTGTTCACCACAAGTTTCTGACCTTTTTTGGTGTAACAATAATACGACACGTTGGGCGTGGTGGTAATCACGCTCATATTGAACTCACGATCAAGACGTTCCTGCACGATTTCCATGTGAAGCAACCCCAAAAATCCGCAACGGAAACCGAATCCAAGTGCTGCCGACGATTCTGGCTGATACGTCAGCGAAGCATCGTTCAGCTGCAATTTTTCCATTGAAGCACGAAGTGGTTCATAATCTTCAGTATCAATAGGATAGATACCGGCAAACACCATTGGTTTCACTTCCTCGAAACCTTCAATGGCCGTTTCGCATGGTCTGTCACGATGTGTAATCGTATCGCCGACTTTTACTTCTCGTGCAGTTTTGATTCCCGAAATAATATAGCCCACATCGCCAGTCTTCACCACTTTGCGTGGCTCCATATCAAGGCGAAGCACGCCGACTTCGAGTGCCTCGTATTCCTTTTTTGTGTTGATGAACTTCACCAAATCGTTGGTGTGAATTTCACCATTTATAATTTTAAAATAAGCAATAATGCCACGGAATGAGTTGAAAACCGAGTCGAATATCAACGCCTGCAACGGAGCATTGGGGTCGCCCTTGGGAGCAGGGATTTTCTCGACAATCGTCTGCAAAATCTTCTCAACGCCCAAGCCCGTTTTTCCACTTGCTTCAAGAATATCTTCACGCTTACAACCAATAAGTTCCACAATTTGGTCTTTCACCTCCTCGGGCATGGCACTCGGCAAATCCATCTTGTTGAGGACGGGAATAATTTCGAGGTCGTTCTCTATTGCCAAATACAGATTGGAAATCGTCTGTGCCTGAATACCTTGCGTTGCGTCAACAATCAGCAACGCACCTTCGCACGCGGCGATGGAACGCGAAACTTCGTACGAAAAGTCAACGTGTCCCGGAGTGTCAATAAGATTCAAAACGTATTTCTGCCCATTGTACGTGTAATCCATCTGGATGGCGTGACTTTTTATGGTAATGCCACGTTCACGCTCCAAATCCATATCGTCTAAAATCTGATCTTGTGCCTCACGGGCAGAAACTGTGTGGGTATATTCCAACAATCTGTCCGCCAAGGTACTTTTCCCATGGTCGATATGTGCTATTATGCAGAAATTACGAATGTTTTCCATCTACTACCACTTTGTGTTCCGCATATCACCCGAACTCAAAAATTCAAGGTGCATCTTGAACGCTTTATCCAATGTCTGCATTGTGTGAGCAGGTTTCGTAGAAAGTTTCAGGTAATCCCACAACAATTCACGATAGTCAGGGTGAGCAACTTTCTCGATGATTTCTTTTGCTCTGTCGATTGGTGCCTTTGCACGCAAATCGGCAACACCATATTCTGAAACTATTACTTTAAGTGAATGTTCCGAATGGTCTAAGTGTGTTACCATTGGCACAATAGAACTAATCATACCGCCTTTCGCAGTCGATGGAGTCGTACAAATTGACAAGTACGAGTTTCTCAAGAAATCGCCCGAGCCGCCAATTCCGTTCATCACCTTCGTTCCATAGAAGTGCGTTGAGTTCATATTACCAAAAATATCGCACTCGATTGCCGTGTTGATGGCAATCAAACCAATTCGGCGGACAACTTCGGGGCTGTTGGAAATCTCCTGCGGACGAAGAATAATCTTATTACGGAAGAAATTCAAGTCGCCCATCACCTTGTCCATAGCTTCCTTGCTACATGTGAGCGAACTACCGCTGGCAAACTTGATGTTTCCGTTTTGAATCAAACCAATAACCGAGTCCTGAATCACTTCGGTGTACATTTCGAATGCAGGAATGTCCTTGCTTTCGCCAATGCCGTGAAGCACAGCGTTTGCGATATTTCCCACACCCGACTGAATCGGAAGGAATGTCTTTGGAATTCTTCCAACTTTGATTTCGTTTGCAAGGAAATTAGCCACATTTTCGCCGATTTTCATCGTTGTTTCGTCCAATTCGGTGAAACCCTTGATTTCGTCGTCGAAGAACGTTTCAATCACACCGATGATTTTACTTGGGTCAACCTTCAAAATCGGGTCGCCGATACGGTCGCTTGGTTTATATACAGGAATTTCGCGACGATATGGAGGATCGGCTGGCATATAAATATCGTGAACGCCACGAAGTTCCTTAGGACGATTCGTGTTGTGTTCCAAAATAATTTTATCAGCCAATTTAACGTATGTAGGAGCATTTCCCACAGCTGTGGTCAACACCAAATTTCCTTGCTCGTCGTAGTCACACACTTCGATTACAGCCACGTTGATTTTGCCAAAATAGCCATAACGAATATCTTGTGCCAATTGCGACAAGTGATAGTCGCAATAGTGGATACGTTGCTCGTTGATTGCCGCACGCGAATCCTTGTTGGTCTGGTACGGAGCACGGATATTAATCGCATCGGCACGTGCAAGCACGCCGTCAAGCGATTCGCCTGTTGAAGCACCTGTGAAAAGGTTGATTTTGAACTCTCTTCCGGCAGCGTGTTCTGCCTCTGCTTTCTTTGCAATGGCTGTACCTATTGCTTTTGGTACACCTACGGCGGTAAAACCGCTCACGCCAATACTAAATCCATTCTGAATGTACGATGCTGCCTCGTCGGCAGTGATTACTGGAATGCTCATTTCTATTGTTTTATTTAAAATTGCGTGCAAAGTTATTCTTTTTGTGGAAAAACACAATAACAATATGTAAATGACCTACTTTAAATTCTGTAACGACGAAATGAGATAAATTATTTGTCGTTATGTAACGAATTGATTTCCTTAACTTTATTGGCAATCTCTTCCATTAACCATTTAGGTGTTGAGGTTGCACCACATATACCTACGCTTTTCAGGGGATTCAAATCTATGAGGTCTAAGTCGGAACTGTGGGAAACGAAGTGGGTATTCTCATTGATTTTTTTGCAAATGTCGTAAAGAACCTTGCCATTGGAGCTTTTCTTGCCACTTACGAAAATGATGGTGTCAAATTTTTTTGCAAACGAGATTAGGTCAGCTTCACGATTTGCCACACGACGACAAATGGTGTCGTGACAAACGAAGTCGTTGTTCCCGGCTTCATTAGCGCGACGTGCTATTTCATCTTGAATGATTTTCAGGTCGTGAATGTTTTGCGTGGTTTGCGAAAACAGCACTATCGGACGTGAAAAATCAATAGAATCAAGGTCTTCTATTTTATTGACAACGACGGCGGAATTTTCGGTTTGACCGAGCAGACCAATAACTTCGGCATGACCGGGTTTGCCGAAGATAAGCACTTGACCATTTTTTTTCTGTGCTTCTTTGTAGGCGTTTTTTATCTTTTTTTGCAAGGCAAGCACCACGGGACACGTTGCATCAATGATTGTGATGTTATTTTGTCGTGCTATTTCATAGGTCTCTGGCGGCTCGCCGTGGGCACGAAGCAATACGGTGCAGTCGTGTAAATCTTTGAATTGCTCATATGAGATTGTAACCAATCCTTTGGAATTGAGGCGTGAAACCTCCGCACCGTTATGAACAATGTCGCCGAGACAATACAATGACCCCGTTTCTTCGAGTGCTTTTTCCGCTTGATGTATTGCGTTAATTACCCCGAAGCAAAACCCTGATTTTGAGTCGATTTCTACAATTGTATCTTGCTTAGAATCCATTCTAACTGTCCTTCACGTGTCATATTGCTTGTGTCAACCAAAATTGCATCGTCGGCTTGTCTGAGCGGACTCTCTTTGCGTGTGGAATCAATAAGGTCGCGTTGTTTCAGATTTTCAAGTATTTCGTCGAAATTTGCCTTGCCTTCTTTCTCCATCAGCTCGTCATAGCGACGTTTCGCTCGGATTTCGGGCGACGCAGTCACAAAAAACTTATAGTCGGCATTGGGGAAAACCACTGTCCCTATGTCGCGACCATCCATCACCACGTTGGCGTTTTTGCCATATTCCTGCTGCTTTTCAACCATTGCTTTTCGTACAAAAGCGATTTTGCTCACGGTGCTCACGTCGTGCGCTACTTCCATACTTCGAATTTGTTTCTCTACATTGATGCCATTCAAGTATGTATCTTGAAGTTGAGTACTATTATTTAAAGCAAAACTTATAGATACTTCACCTATTCGTTTAGCAAGATTTTCCTCATCCACCACACCGTTTTGTATAAGATTATTTTGTTGGCAGAAAAGCGTTACGGCACGATACATGGCACCAGTATCAACATACGTGAACCCGAGCCGTTTTGCCAGCGATTTTGCTATAGTGCTTTTCCCGCACGATGAATGTCCGTCAATTGCGATTATCATAAGAACTTTTTTTATTTCGACACACAGAATATATTGTTTCAGCATTAAAAGCAAGGGTAAAGGCATTTCGCCCTCCAGCAGCGTGTTGTTTCGCCCAACCGTACGAAACTTGGAAACGAGAGAAATTCAACGCTAAACCGACGTTGAGACCGACACCTTTTTTCGACGTCCCGAACGAGAGTTCATCGGATTTTTGATAGTTGTAGCCAAGCATTGCGACAATGTTTTTCCCGATAAATATCTCTGTGGAAATGTCTATATGTTTCAGAAATTTCTTTCCAAATGTCACAAAACCTCGTTCTTCGTCGTCAACATACAAAGAAGAATTTGTTGTTTTCTTTTTTTGCTCCACGTTTGAAATGTCGAATTTCTGCAAATTCTCATATGCAAAATTAAATTGCAGCGGAGCGTGTTCCAACCTTTGGGAAATGCCCAAGTCTATGCTATACGGAATCGGTTCGCGATTATCGTCAGTATAAGGTTTCAACTGCCAACCCACATTTCGAACCGCCAACGAAGCACACGTCCGTTCTTTTTTATACGTAACTCCGATGTCAAACAACATTGCATACGACGAATAACTTTCCAGATATGAAAGCAACGGCTTCACATTTGCACCTACATACAAATGTTCCTTGACAGGATATGACGCCCCACACATCAGTAGATATTCCTTCGGGAAAAAATGCCCCGTTTCCGTACCAGATTCATCAAAACCATCAAATGTTCCGTAACTGATGAAATGGATTCCACCCGACATTGTCATCTTATTGGCAAGCGTATGTGCGTAACCTATTGTACCATAACCTATTCCAGATTCTTTCATGTGAAGTAACCCGCAGTTTCCCGTCACTTCGTTGGAAAACGTGGAATCGAGCAACGAAGGGTTCTTCAGGGCAAATGCCAATTTGTTGTCAAGCTCTGTGATGATAGAGCCACCAAAGGCGTTTTCGGAAGCGGAATAGGGAAGGGTAACGAATTCAAACGTTGACCCACCGCCAATTTGGGCAAAAATTGAAAACGGCAAGAGCAACAAAAATAAAAGAATTCGTTTCATACTTCAACAATAGTGATACAAAGAAACAATTTTTTCCATTATATTTGCCCCAAAACGTAAACATTATGAAGACAAAAAACAAAATCACAAAGAATGATTATCTTCTTGCCAACAAAAAAGCGAGTCGGGAAGAAGAAATCTTTCAGCATGGGCATCCGATTTGTCATAGTCGGATTCACAAATCGAAAAAAGTGTACGATAGAAAGAAAATGAAGGCAGGCGACAGACGCTTGCCTTTTTTTATTTCATCATTTTGCGGAATGACTTCTTCGCAAATTTTGGAAAATCTCTTTTCTCGCCCCAGAAATTCTTGCCAAGACATTTTGTAGCCGCATTCTTCATTCCTCCGCCAACGCAGTCCATTCGGTTTGCCGTCTTGGTAAAGAACGTAAGTCCCTCAATCATCGGTTTTTCCGATTTCGGGAAATAACCGCCTTCCACAGCAATTTTTCTGTTTTCAAGAATCAAGTCGTTCAACGGCATTCGAACAGGACAAACGCTTGCACAATTTGCACATAGCGAACACGCACTGCAAAGATGAGCGAATTGGTCAAAACCACGCAAATGTGGGGAAATCACCGTTCCGATTGGACCTTGATACGTCGTGTCGTAAGTGTAGCCACCAATATTCTTATAAATAGGGCAAGCGTTCAAGCACGCGCCACAACGGATACACGACAAGGCAACACGGAACGTGTCTTGCTTATACAATTGTGTACGACCATTGTCAAGCAAAATCACATACATTTTTTCTGGACCATGCGATTCATTCGCTCTCTTTGGTCCGCTAAACACCGAAGAATATGCCGTAATCGGCTGACCTGTACCATTTTGGGCTAAATGTGGCCAAAGCAATCCCAAGTCTTTATACGAAGGAATTATTTTTTCAATTCCCGCAATGGCAATTTGAATTTTGGGGAACGAAGTTGACATCAACGCATTTCCCTCATTCTCGGTAACGGCAATGGCACCTTTGTCGGCAACAATGAAATTCGCACCAGTGATGCCGGCGTCGGCAGCCAAGTATTTTTCCCGCAACTTTGCACGAGCAAGCATAGTCATTTCCTCGGCAGAACTTTCCAACGGAAATCCGAAATGTTTGTTGAACAATTCTGCAACATCGGCTTTGGATTTATGCATTGCAGGCGTCACAATATGATAGGGTTTTTCACCAGCAAGTTGCACGATATATTCACCCAAATCGGTTTCAACCGACTCCACGCCGATTTTTTTCAGATTTTCGTTTAACTCAATTTCTTCCGTCGTCATTGATTTACTTTTGACTACGGATTTCACGTTGTTTTCTTTGAAAATCTCTGTTATATAAGCAATAGCGTCATCGGCAGTGCGAGCCCAAAGGACTTCGCCACCATGAGCGGTAAAATTTTTCTCAAACTGTTGGAGATATTCCGACAAATGTTCGAGTGTGTGTCGTTTTATAGCGGCAGCTCTATCACGGGCAGCTTCACGATTTTGGTAGCGAGCCGACCCTTTTGCAACAGCTGCGTAATATTTGCCCATATTGAAACGTATCGTCTTTCGATGTCTCTCGTCAAAAGCGACACGTGCGGCATTTTCCTTGAATTTTTTTGCTTTCTGATTGGCCATATCCTACAAATCAATTTTATTGACTCTATTGATGTGTCTGCCACCTTCAAATTCTGAGTTAAGGAACATTTGAACAATTCTCCATGCTTCTTGTGCAGGAATGAATCTGGCAGGCAAAGCACATACGTTTGCGTTATTGTGAGCACGTGCCAAACGAGCAATTTCCTCGTTCCAACAAAGAGCCGAACGAACACCCTTATGCTTGTTCACCGTCATATTCACGCCGTTGCCGGAACCACACAACACCAATCCCACCGAATACGTTCCATTGCTGATTGCCTCTCCTACTTTGTGGGCAAAATCAGGATAATCGACCGAAGCGTCGGAATCTGTTCCGTAATCAACTATTTCATACCCTTCTTGCAACAATTGCTTCTTGATGAATTCCTTCATCTGAAACCCGGCGTGGTCGCAAGCCATTGCTATCGTTGTTTTTTCCATTTTCCCTAAATTCTTTTGCGTTACAAAGATAGTTTTTTTTTAGATGTCTTTTTAATGACACCAAAAATAAAACAAAAAAGGTATGTCAATTATTTGTAGAGACGCGCCATGACACGTTTCTACGGATAAATCATCATTATTTCACCACCTTCACCGTTTCACCCTCGACAGTTACAAAATATACACCTGATTTCAAGTTCTTGTTTGCTATTTTTTGTCCCATAATTGTGTAAACAAACGCCGGTGCTTCGCCGTCGACCATAATTTGGTTGTTTACGATAGCGACTACATGCTCTTTGGCAACATACGGAACAACGGTTTTTATACACTCTAAATGGTAACCGTTTTCCGCCATACGAGTTAGTTTTTCCTCAGTTGTGCCATTCAGTAGTTCTGGATAGCCATTAAAATAGATACGGAAATAGGATTCCATCGCCTCGCACGGGACATACATATAGACATCAGGCACTGCACCCATAATAAGATGAGCAAACGCGAAGAACGGACATTCTTTTGATTTTATTACTAATTCTGTCAAGGAAGAACATTTAACAAAACAATAATCTTCTACGTCTGTTACAGATTCCGGAATTGTAAGGGTTGGGAGTTTTTCACATCCGCTAAAGGCATGATTCTTTATATATTTAACACCTTCGGAAAGGGTAACGGAAGTCAGATTTGAGCAATCCTCAAACATTTCTTCTGATATTGTCGATACGCTACCAGGAATAGTTACCAAAGTAAGATTTTTACAATTTTTGAAAGTACCTACGGGAATACTAACAACCCCTTCAGGAACATTGGCAACCATTCCAGTACCAATATAACTGGCAATTTTTGTCTTTTCCGTATCGAAATAAAAGAAATCTCCGTCAGCAATGCCATTTACCACAGCGGCACACCACGGACTTCCTTCGGCAGACCCCGAATACACAACATTTTTTATACCTAAAAATGCACAATCGCCAATCGTTGTTACGGTTTCAGGCACTTCAATTATCTTCATATCACAGCCTGAAAATGCGCTCGAACCGATAGAAACAACACTTTGAGGAATCTTTACACTCTGTAACTTACTTCCCCAGAAAGCATCATCGCCGATAGAAACGACTCCTTCAGGGATAGTGACGGAAGCAATCTTGTCTCCCTTGTATGCAAACGCATAAACGCCAATAGATACCACACCATCGGGGATAACGACATCGCTACTATGACCTATATAATAAGATATTTCCTTTTTTTCAGCATCGGAATAAACATAATCGCCATCAACAACTCCATTTACTGTTTGTGCTCCCCACGGGCTTCCTTCAGCCAAACCCGAATAATAGATATTCTTCACGTCGCTGAATGCCAAACGTCCAATAGAACTTACACTTTCGGGAATAGTTATAGAAACAATATCATAATCTAAAGACGAACAAAAGGCAAATTCCCCAATAGAAGTTACACTCTCGGGAATAGAAACGGACACGAGTTTTTCACAGAAACCGAAGGCTTCATTTCCTATTGAAACAACGCCATCAGGTATGACAACCGACGTAATATTAGAATAAGCAAATGCTTGCTTCCCAATAGTAGTAACGCCAATAGGGACAGTCACCTCACTGCTTTGACCTACATACGCAGAAAGAACACTTTTTTGCTCGTCGGAATAAACAAAATCTCCGTCAATTATGCCATTTACCGTAACGGCTCCCCACGGACTTCCCTCGGCTGAGCCCGAATAATGTATATTTTTCACACCTCGAAACGCATTAGTCCCAATAGAAGTAACACTTTCGGGAATAGTCAGCGATTTCAATCTCGTATCATCAAAAGCATTTTCTCCAATAGTGACGATACTTTCTGGAATAGAAACAGATGTCAGTTCAAAACCAGAGAAAGTTCTATTTGCTATCGCATTTACCGTATAAGTAATATTGTTATGCTCGATTGTTGACGGAATAACCACATCGCCCGAATAAGGCGCCCACGAATCAAACAAAAACCCGCCACACCGATAATCTCCCCACGATGGTTCAACGACGGAAACAGTTCGTTCATCTTCAGAAATGATTTCATACCACAGGCCATTACACAAGAATTCCTGCGCTTGCATACATCCCCACACAAATAGAAGGATTACAGTCAAAGATTTTTTCATGTAATTTTATTTTAGTTAATTTCAGCAAATATAGTCGTTTTTATACTACAAAACAAAAACTCATTCTACATTTTATGTTTTTTCAAAACAGTTTCTTACTTTTGTGTCAAAGCATTGTTTATGAAGAATTTATTTCTGTTTTTTACGATAGTATTGCTTTCAGTTTCGTTGCATGCACAGGAAATTGCGTATTACAACGGACAAAAAGTGGAAGCGAAAACCGTAATTTTCAAATATAAGACTAATACGTTGAAAAGTGCGTCAATAAACGATTCGCAGGTTCCCAGAGCAGAGTTGTTTTCGTTACTTCAGTCAATCAATGCAAGCAAGCCGACACAAAAATTTCCGCAGTCAAAGCAACCCAAGGATTGTGAAAATTGCGTTGACATCAGCCAAATTCACAGTTTTACGTATTCTTCCGACATTTCGCTTGAAAAGGTTATCTCACAACTCAATAAATTTGATTGTATAGCGTATGCTGAGCCGTCGTATATTGGTGAATTTTTAGGAGTTATTCCCAACGATACGGAATACGAAAAAGGAAATCTTTGGCATCTAAATACGTGCAAAGTGCTCGATGCCTGGGAAGTTGAGGAAGGCGATACCAATGTTGTTGTTGCTATTGTTGACGGCGGAATTGACATTCTGCAAAAAGATTTGATAAATAAAATTGCCTACAACACGAACGACCCTATCAACGGAAAAGATGACGACGGTGACGGCTACATCGACAATTACCGTGGCTGGGATATGGCAAACAATGACAACAACCCTTCAAGTTCAATAATTGACCACGGGACATACGTCGCTGGCATTGCAAGCGCCGAGGTTAACAATGAATTTGCCGTAGCGGGAGTTGGCTATAAAACGAAATTTTTGCCCATAAAAGTTTGTAGAGACGGTTCCCAAAATATTACTGCTGGTTACGAAGGCATTGTATATGCTGCTAACCAAGGTTGTCAGGTTATTAACTGTTCGTGGGGCGACGAATCGGGTTCAAAATACGGTCAAGATATTGTAGATTATGCAACGTTCAACTGCAATTCGCTCATTGTTGCCGCAGCTGGTAATTCGGCGGCAAAAGCGTTGTTTTATCCTGCTTCGTATGCCAACGTTCTCAGTGTTGGCGGAACAATTAGTGGCGATTACGTCTGGGCAGATTCACAAACAAAGGGAACGCAATACAATCATTACGTTGACGTATGTGCTCCTGCAAAAGGATATTATTCCACCGACAAAAATGACAAGGTGATTGCCATGTCAGGTGGTGGCACGTCGTTCTCTGCTCCGATAGTTTCTGGCGTTGCCGCTTTGGTAAAAAGCAAATATCCAGAATATTCGTCTGTGCAAATTGGCGAATTGCTTCGTGTAACGTGCGATAATTTATATGAGTTGAATCCAGAAGAGAAGTACCAGGACAACTTGGGTGGCGGTCGGGTAAATGCCTATAAAGCACTTACCAATACGACAACGCCAAGTATTCGCGTCACCGATTATTGGTACGAATTAGACGAAAAAGAAACCGATGTTTTGGAAGGCAACAAATTATATTTGTACGTGACGCTCAAAAATTACTTGCATACGGCTCAAAACGTTACAGTTACCGTTACTTGCAACGACACGTGTTTTTCAATAACTCAAAACACGTTCCTTGTGGAATCTCTTGAAATGAATGATTCTCAAACACTTAAAATAACTCTTGATGCCATCAAAAATGTACCCTTCAATTACACTATGGAAGTGAAGTTGGCTTTTGACGATGAAAACAACTACCATCAATTCGAATTTTTCTCTATTTCGCTCAATCCGCCTTTTTATGACTTTACGTTAGGCAACATACAATCAACGGCGACAAATACGGGAAGCATTGGCGTTTATTCACTCAATAGCACACAAAACGGTTTTCGCTACAAAGACAACAAAAATTGCATTTATCAGGCATGGCTCACTATGATTAACGACACAGGAAGAGTGTATTCCTATCAGAATGAGGATTTTATAAAGGGACAATTTCCGATAGTTGTTGAGCAAGACTCGTGCGACTTGCAGTTGTACTCAAACTACAACGTCGGTCCACTTACCTTCCACCAGTTTCTATACGGTTGGGAAGACAAAGATGCTCTCTTCTATGAATATCATCTTAAAAATCAATCAGATACGGCGTTGCAAAACCTTCGTTTGGCAATGTTTTTCGATTGGGATTTGCTGACCTCAACATACAACAAGATTTGGTACGTTGACAGTTTACGGCTTACAGTCGCAACGAGCGTGGAACCACGTGCATATTACGTTGGCTGGATGCCACTCGACTCCACGAAAAATGACTTATACGCATTCGCGACACAGTCCGATGTGATTTCGTACGATAACGGATTCAATAACAACGAATTCTTATATGCGACGAGCAATAGTCAAACTGCCGCAGGCACAAACGTAGTGTATGGTGCTGAGATAGCTGTGTTTAATTACTCTCTTATCGACAGCATTCCTTCGCAAGATTCCGTGAGTGTGCGATACGCAATGCTTGCCGCCGATTCCGAGAAGGAACTCTACGAGCTTGCCTCAACCTTGAAACAAAAATATACGCCTACAATCATTGTTCCCCCCGTTGCAATAGCCGAAACAACGGCACACTCGGTAACGATGAGCCAGGAAGAAACATCGTATTACTTGCATTTTGGAGATTGCAACAAAGCGTCAGTTTCAGTGTACGACGTGCGCGGAGCACTCGTGGAATCTGCCGAAATTGATTCGAACGACAAAACATATCGCATTAAAACAAAACAAAAAGGAACATTTATCGTTATAGTTAGTCATAATGATGAAATGTATTATTTCAAAATAATCAATAGATAATGAAACAATTTCTTCTGTCAATTCTATGTTCCTTTTGCATTTGTATTTCCGTTTCGGCACAACAAAAGGATTTTAGTATTGCCGAATATAATTTGAATACCATTTATTCAAAATTATCTCGTTTCGCGTCGGAAGAGGACAATGTGAAGAACAATGCCATTTTTATACAAATGTTGGATTCGGTTTTGAAAATTCCCGAATCGTTCCACTATCAGTTTTCCGAACTGAATATGGGTATTGTAACCGCTCCCGACCAAACGTTTAGGATTTTTACGTGGTTCATTGTCCACACCAACGGCACATATGAGACGTTTGGCATTCTGCAACGCTATTTCAAGGTGAATAATTCAGTAAAAACCTATAAATTACAAGATTACGCCTCTTCGATGAAAGACCCGATGATGACGACTTGTACGCCTGAATATTGGTACGGAGCAACGTATTATGACATTCGTCAGGAAAAATACGACGGGGTTTCCACCTACATCTTGCTCGGTTGGCGACCAAACGATATTTATACGCAGAAAAAAGTGATTGAAACCTTCCGTTTCGACAAGAAGGACAAACCCTCGTTCGGCTACCAGATAATCGAACTGAAAGGAAAAGGATATAAGAAACGCGTGATTTTTGAATATTCGGCAAAACAAACAATGACGCTTCGTTACGAGAAAAAGAAAAAAATGATTGTGCTCGACCATATTGGGCCTTCGGATTCTCGCTACGAAGGCATTTACGAATATTATGGTCCTGATTTCTCTATCGACGGTTATAAATTCAAGCAAGGAAAACTCCACTACATTGCCGATATTGACCTGCATAGTTCCCGTGAAAAATTTTCGGATTACGTTCCCGAAAAACTGAAACGGAAAAAGAAATCTGTGGAACATTATGGATTGTAACTATGCTTTCAGAAACAGAAGCCATAATCCTCAGAACAATTAAATACTCCGAAACGAGTGTCATAGCACACGTTTATACGGAAAAGTTCGGTAAGGGCTCATACCTTATGAACGGCGTGAGGAAAAATCGCTCAAAAATGGCAATGTTCCAGCCACTTTCGGTGGTAAAAATCGTCACATATCGTAAAAAAGAAAATGCTCAAATTCACCGAATCGGAGATATTGCGTTCCAATTAGTACCCACAAGTATTCCGCAAAATATCTATAAATCAACCATAGCTCTTTTCGTAAGCGAAATCACCAATCATATTTTTAAGGAAGAAGAATATAATCCCGAGTTTTTTCAATTTTTCAAAACCTTCATTTCTATTCTTGAAGAATCAACCGAGAACTATTCCAATCTACACATTCTCTATATGATTCACGTGACGCATTTTCTTGGCGTGTTTCCCGAGAATAATTACAATTCGCAAAACAAATTCTTTTCCATTGAAAAAGCCCAGTTCGTTCCCACTTCCGACATCCAAACTTTAGACGAAGGAAGCAGCAAACTTTTTCATCAACTTATTAGTACACAAGATTTTAAAGCTGAGATTCCGCTCAATCAGCAACAACGACAAAATCTGTTGTCAATACTTTTGCAATATTACAACGTACACGTGTGTGATATGCAAAACATTAAATCGTTGGAAGTGCTGAAAATGGTTTTTGAAGAAAAATGAGCGAGAAACGGGACTCGAACCCGCGACCCCAAGCTTGGGAAGCTTGTGCTCTACCAACTGAGCTACTCTCGCTTGCAAGTGCAAAGTTAAAATCTTCTTTTGATTTGTGGTGAATTTTGTAAAAGATTTTACGTGCGAAATGATACAGTTTTTCATAATACTATACTTTTGTAGAAAAATCGTATGCGACAATTAGAGTTACTTTCTCCGGCGAAAAATCTGCAGGTTTGCATAGCCGCCATCAACCATGGCGCCGACGCCGTGTACATTGGCGGACCGGCATTTGGAGCACGGAGTGCCGCCACAAACTCAATTGACGATATTTCCACGTTGATACAATATGCCCACCAATTTAATGTGAAGGTGTATGTCGCATTCAACACATTATTATATGATGACGAACTGGAACGGGCGATTGAAATTGCTCATAAACTCTATGATATTCACGCCGATGCACTTATCATTCAAGATTTAGGTTTGTTGCAATGTGATTTGCCTCCCATTGCTCTTCACGCAAGTACGCAACTCAATAATCGTACGCCCGAAAAGGTTGATTTTCTTGAAAAAATCGGCTTTTCGCAAGTGGTTCTTGCTCGTGAGTTGAATCTTACTCAAATAAAGGCCATTGCTGAAAAAACTACCGTTCCGTTGGAATTTTTCATTCACGGGGCGTTGTGCGTGTGTTACAGCGGTCAATGCTATATGAGCGAATATGCTACGGGACGAAGTGGCAACCGAGGTGAATGTGCCCAAATGTGCCGTCATAAATATACCTTGCAAGGATTGGGCGAAGCTCGCGAAGGGTATTTCTTGTCAACAAAAGATATGTGCCTGGAACATCGACTCGAAGATTTGATTTCTGCAGGAATTTCGAGTTTCAAGATAGAAGGTCGCTTGAAAGACGAAAACTATGTGAAAAACGTGACGGCATTTTATCGAAAGAAATTAGACGCCATAATCGCAAAACGCACTGATTTACAACGCAGTTCGACGGGAATTTGTACTCCTCCATTTACTCCCGATATTAATAAAACCTTTACTCGAGGTTACACAGAGTATTATATTGAAAAACAACAAAATAAGGTTGCAAATATTCGTTCCCCAAAATCGCAAGGCGAATATCTCGGTAAAGTTGTAGAATCTAATGAAACTGCTTCGCAACGAGGGAAAAATTTCATAAAAATAAAAACCACCACACTGTTACATAATGGCGACGGACTCTGTTTTTATGATTCAAACGGCGAATTGACTGGCGTTCAAATCAATGGAACAAACGAAGGGAAAATTGTGCTTAACAAAAACGTCCACATTCCCGTGGGAACAGAGATATGGCGAAATGTTGATGTGGATTTTCAAAAACAACTTGAATCAAGCAATCAAGGACGGAAATTGCCGGTAAAGGCAGTATTCCGCTCAAATGAGTTGCACTATTCCTTAACGCTTTCGGATGCGGCAGGAAACACTGCAACAATAGAAAAAACGGCGTTGGAGATCGCAAAAAATCAAAACAAACAAAGAGAAACGATTACGTCGCAAGTGGCAAAAATGGGTGACAGCATATTTTTATTTTCAGGACTGGAATTCGAAGGAACCAA
Organism: Bacteroidales bacterium; assembly: GCA_017642535.1. Taxonomy (GTDB): domain Bacteria; phylum Bacteroidota; class Bacteroidia; order Bacteroidales; family UBA1715; genus UBA1715. The sequence continues at coordinate 18,085 of JAGCOW010000027.1, forward strand.
CGTGCCGTTCATTCCCATTGCCGACATCAATTCATTGCGACGCGAAACGTGTGATTTATTGCGGACAAAAATCATTGAATCCGTAGAGACGTTGCGCGCAACGTCTCTACAACAAACTACGGCGCAATATCCAATGACTGAACCCCACGATTTCCGCCTAAACGTGGCAAACCAAAAAGCTGTGGAATTTTTCCATCAGCACGGTGTTGAGGTCTCACAACGGGCATTTGAATGCCAACATCGTGAAAATGTGCCACTTATGACCACAAAATATTGCATTCGCTACCAACTTGGAGCATGCAAAAAAGGAAACGCCGAACCATTGTTTTTATCCGACAAATCACATTCGTTCCGTGTGGAATTTGACTGTGACAAATGCGAAATGAATATATTTTCACTGTAACATTTCGTAATTCCTCATTTTTAATTCTTAATTTTCAAAAAATACTATATTTGCCGTGACTTAAAAACAAAAACAATGAAAGCAAAAATAGCAGTTCTTCCAGGTGATGGTATCGGACCAGAAATCATGGAACAAGGTGTGGCCGTTATGCAGGCCATCTGTAAAAAATTCGGACATGAATTTTCATATGAGTACGCAATTTGCGGTGCAGACGCAATCGATAAAGTTGGCGACCCATTCCCAGAGGAAACATTTAAAGTGTGTATGGATGCCGACGCAGTTTTATTCGCATCGGTAGGTGACCCAAAATTCGACAACAATCCTGCTGCAAAAGTTCGTCCAGAACAAGGTTTGTTGGCAATGCGTAAGAAACTTGGCTTGTTCGCAAACATCCGTCCTGTTGAAACATTCGACTGCTTGGTTCACAAATCTCCACTGAAAGAAGAATTGGTGAAAGGTGCAGATTTCATTTGTATTCGTGAATTGACAGGCGGTATGTACTTCGGCGAAAAGAAAGAAGGCGACGATGTGGCATACGACACGAACTACTATACTCGCAAAGAGGTTGAAAGAATCCTGAAAGTTGCATACGAATATGCTCGCAAACGTCGTAAACACTTGACGGTGGTTGACAAGGCCAACGTGTTGGCTTCGAGCCGTTTGTGGAGAAAAATCGCTCAGGAAATGGCTCCTCAATATCCTGACGTTACAACTGATTTTATGTACGTTGACAACGCTGCAATGCGTATGATTCAAGAGCCGAAGTTCTTCGACGTGATGGTTACCGAAAATACGTTTGGTGATATTCTTACCGACGAAGGTTCTTGTATTACGGGTTCTATGGGCTTGTTGCCATCGGCTTCTACTGGCGAACATACTCCTGTATTTGAACCAATTCACGGTAGCTGGCCACAGGCAAAAGGTTTGAATATTGCTAACCCGTTGGCTCAAATCCTTTCGGTTGCAATGTTGTTTGAATATTTCGACTTGAAAGAAGAAGGAACATTAATCCGCAAGGCAGTAAATGCTTCGTTGGACGCAAACGTACGCACTCCTGAAATCCAAGTTGAAGGTGGAGCAAAATATGGCACGAAAGAAGTCGGTGCTTGGATTGTTTCTTATATTGAAAAAGCATAGTTTTCAATCTTCGTAGAGAAGATTTGTTGATGATAAAAGTACGAAAATGGCAAGTAGAACTGAGATAAAGGCACTTTTGCAGGCAACAGAGCTTGATGTGAAAGTGGTTGTAAAAGGTTGGGTAAAAAATTTTAGAGGCAATAGTTTTGTGATGTTTGTCGCTTTAAACGACGGCTCTTCATTACAAAATATCCAAATCGTTTTCAATGTAGAAAATTTCGATGCGGCTGAACTGAAGAAAATCACTGTTGGCTGCTCGTTGAGTGTTGAAGGTACGTTGAAGGCGTCGGAAGGCAAGGGACAACGTGTTGAGGTTCTTGCTGAAAAGTTCGAGGTTCTTGGACTTTGCAACCCCGACGAATATCCTATTCAGCCAAAGAAACACTCGCTGGAATTTCTTCGTGAAAATGCTCACTTGCGTTTTCGTACCAACTTGTTCGGTGCCATTATGCGTGTGCGTCACAGCATGATTTACGCAATCCACACATTCTTTACGGAACGTGGATTCTACAACATACACACGCCACTCATTACGGGTTCCGACTGCGAAGGAGCAGGCGAAATGTTCCAAGTTACGACATTGGACTTGAACAATCCTCCAAAAACCGAAGATGGCAAAATCGACTATTCCGAAGATTTCTTTGGAAAGATGACCAACCTCACCGTTTCTGGTCAGTTGGAGGTTGAGTTGGCTTGTATGGCATTGTCGAAAGTATATACGTTCGGACCAACGTTCCGTGCCGAAAACTCAAATACCACGCGTCACTTGGCTGAATTCTGGATGATAGAACCAGAAATCGCTTTCGCCGACATCAACGACGATATGGATATTGCAGAAGAATTTCTCAAATATCTTATCCAATATGCTCTTGACCATTGTCGCGAAGATTTGGAATTCTTGCAGGATCGCCTGATTCAGGAGGAAAAATCAAAACCACAGGCAGAACGTTCTATGCCATTGATTGAAAAATTACAATTCGTCTTGGCAAATGATTTCCAAAGACTTACCTACACTGAGGCAATCGATATTCTGAAGAATTCTAAGCCAAATCAAAAGGGTCAGTTCAAATATAAAATTGAAGGATTTGGTGCCGATTTGCAAAGCGAACACGAACGTTATCTGGTGGAAAAACATTTCAAGAAACCTGTGATTTTGACGGGGTATCCTAAGGAAATCAAGGCATTCTACATGAAACAAAATCCTGACGGCAAGACTGTTGCCGCAATGGATATCTTGTTCCCTGGCATTGGCGAAATTATTGGCGGTTCGGAACGTGAGGCCGATTATGATAAATTATACAAACGTATCGAGGAATTGAACATTCCTATGAAAGATATGTGGTGGTACCTCGACACTCGTCGCTTTGGTGCCGTGCCCCACTCTGGCTTCGGTCTTGGTTTTGAACGATTGATGTTGTTTGTAACGGGAATGACTAACATTCGTGATGTGATTCCATTCCCTCGTTATCCAAAATCTGCTGAATTTTAATGGGCAAAGAACTCGAATTTGTAAGCAAGATCACCAAAAACGCTTGCCAAGACCATCAATTGTTTGATTTCATTTCTGATTTCAGAAACTTGTCTGCGTTGTTGCCCAACGATGTGAAAGAGAAAGTTTCAGTAACCGAGAGCACAATTACAATTCAAGCAATGGCGTCTATGAGCTTGACGTTATCGATTCTTGAAAAAGATCCGTACAAAACGCTCAAAATAGGTACGACAGGAAACGAGATGTTTCGTCTCTGGGTTCAACTAAAACAGATTGCTCCGTACGACACGAGAATACGCATCACGCTCCGCGCCGACATTCCGCTTATGGCAAGACCTATGCTTAAAAAGCAGCGACTGCAAGATTTTGTCGATAATCTTGCCATAGCCCTTGCACAAATACCTGCATCAACGTTTCAAGGAAATCAATTCAATTGATTACAATTATCACGTCACGGCAGTAGAGACGTGCCATGGCGCGTTTCTACGACAAACGTCAGGGTACGAAAATCTGTTTATTGAAATCGCAACTGTTTCACCGCCTCCCACAATATAATTCCGCAGGTTACGGAAACATTGAAAGAATGTTTGGTGCCATATTGTGGTATTTCAAGGCAAACGTCGCTTTGGGCTATAACCTCATCGGCTACGCCATTCACTTCGTTACCGAACACAAAAGCGTATTTCTTATCTTTTTCAATACGAAAATCTTGGAGCATAGTGCTATTTTCGGCTTGTTCAACCGAAACAATCTCGTAACCCGACGTTTTCAATTCTTGTAACGCCTCGGTCGTTTCATTGAAATGTTTCCATGGAACGGAAAGTTGTGCTCCGAGAGCCGTTTTCTGTAATTCCTTATTTGGCGGAACGCACGTTATGCCACACAAATATACGGCTTCAACCCGAAGCGAGTCTCCTGTGCGAAATGCAGAACCCACGTTGCTTGCACTGCGAATGTTATCCAACACAATGACAATCGGGTGTTTTTCGGCTGCCTTGTATTCTTCGGGAGAAATTCTTTGCAATTCCTCCGTTTGCAGTTTTCTATAATTTCCGTTCGATGACATAGGATTTCACGCGTATTTTATCTTGGTCGAAAATGTCGATTATGTATTTGCCGTCGAATGTTCCCTTTATGTCCAAGAAAATCACATTGTCGTCGAAGTCACGAGTGTATAATTTTGTATAACCACGACGGAACACCAAATACATCCCTTTGGGATTCGTGGCGGTCAAACGGATGGCATTTGATTCAGGAATAACCACGCAGGTAAACTCACAGTTTAAACTATCTTCGGTAAAGGTTTCTTCAACAGCAATGGTACCGAGAGGATTCCCAACTTCAAGTTCTTCGGGATTACGGACATTGTTGCCTGCCGTGATTTGTGCGTGTGCCGCAACGATACACAGACATGATGCGATAAGAACAATAATTTTTTTCATAACTCTATTTTTTGTTGTAGAGACGTAGCGCGCTACGTCTCTACCTGATTATTCGTCATTTTTGTAGAGACGCCACATTGTGACGTCTCTACAGGTTGTTCGATTTGTTGTAGAGACGTGCCATGGCGCGTCTCTACAGATTATTCCATTTCGTTTTCAATACACGTTACTATTCCATCAAAATCGATGCCACACATTTTATATAATTCCTGTTGCGTTCCGTGAGGAACAAAGGCATCGTCGATACCTAAACGTATCACCTTGCCGGAAAATTGTGTTCCCTGCAACGTTTCGAGCACGGCAGAACCAAATCCGCCGGCAAGAATGCCGTCTTCAACTGTAATGATTGTCTGGTATGATTTTGCGATGTTTCGCACCAATTCAGTATCGATGGGTTTTACCCAACGCATGTTGTACACACCTGCCATTTTGCCTTTCTCGGTGTAAACCTTGTCGGCGGCTTTTAGTGCAGTGTTGCCCACGTGACCGATGGTCAGAACTGCCACATTCTCGCCTTCACGCAGACATTCGCCCTTGCCCACGGGGAGCAAGGTCATTTCCTGTCGCCATTTCAAAAATTCGCCGTTGCCACGAGGATAACGAATAGCAAAGGGACTTGGCGTGGAATAGGCCGTAAACATCATATTGCGAAGCTCTATTTCGTTCAGCGGAGCAGCAACAATCATATTGGGAATCGCACGCATATAGGGAATGTCGAACATACCATGGTGCGTCACGCCGTCGGCACCAACAAGACCGGCACGGTCAAGACAGAAAATCACGTGAAGATTTTGAATTGCCACGTCGTGAATCACTTGGTCGTAGGCACGTTGCATAAACGACGAGTAAATGTTGCAGAATGGAATCATCCCTTCCTTCGCCATTCCCGCCGACATAGTAACGGCGTGTTGCTCGGCAATACCCACGTCGAACGCTCGTTCGGGCATGGCACGCATCAAAATGTTCATCGAACAACCTGTTGCCATTGCTGGCGTGACGCCCATTACACGAGCGTCCTTCTGTGCCAGTTCCAACAACGTTTCGCCAAACACTTCCTGATATTTTGGAGGAATCGTGTCCTTGTCGGGCAGAGGAATCATCTCGCCTGTGGTTTTGTCGAACTTGCGTGGAGCGTGCCACTCGGTCTGCTCCTCTTCGGCTGGCTTGAAACCCTTGCCTTTTTGCGTACGGATATGCAAGATTTTAGGACCAGGAATTTTCTGAATATCCTGTAACGTTCGTGTCAGTTGAAAAACGTTATGACCGTCGAGCGGACCAAAATAACGGAATCCCAAGGATTCAAAAAGGTTACTTTCCTTGAAAAACAACGATTTCAAGCCACGACCCATTTTCTTGAACATTTCACGCAAATCGGGACCGAACTGGCTCAACTTGGCAGAGAAATTCCACGTCTTGTCACGAAATTTATTGTACGACGGCGATGTTATCACATCAATCAGATATTGGTGCAATCCGCCCACGTTGGCATCAATGGCCATATCGTTGTCGTTGAGGATGACAAGAATGTTTGCCTTGCTTCCGCCGGCATAGTCGAGTGCCTCGAACGCCTCGCCACCCGTCAGTGCACCGTCGCCGATAACCGCCACAATCTGACGATTTTCGCCCTTTGCCTTGGCAGCGAGAGCCATTCCCACCGCGGCAGAAATAGAAATGGAGGCGTGTCCCGCGATAAAACTGTCGTACTCGCTTTCCTGCGGGTTCGGAAAACCAGAAAGGCCGCCAAATTTCCTATTTGTCGGGAAAACTTTTTTTCGGCCCGTAATAATCTTGTGGCCGTATGCCTGATGCCCCACGTCCCAGATTATCCTGTCTTCGGGCGTGTTGAACGCATAGTGGAGCGCCACGGTAAGTTCCACCGTACCCAAACTTGCACCAAAATGTCCCGGATTTCGGCTACTCTCGTCAATAATGAAATCACGCAATTCCTTGCACACCTGCGGCAATTGCTCAATTTTCAATTGTCGCAAATCGGAAGGGACTTCTATATGGTCGAGTAAACTTTCCACTACACCTTTTTTCAACTCACAAAAGTACAAATTTCGAAATATTTTCGTATGTTTGTGAAATAATATATGCATTATGAAAAAAATATTGCTTTTTCTCGTATCGGTGTTCGTGTTCACTTCCTGTTATACCACGTGGACAATCGTAGGTGATTACACACAATTAGAAAAACAAGGTTTGAAATCGTATCAATACGACAAAGACAAACAATTCTATCTCTTCGGCGGACTTATTCCTCTTGGACATTCACACGTGAGAACGCCCAACGAGCCATGCGAAATCAAGTCAAAATTCAAGGTTGGCGATTTGCTTCTTTCCGCTATCACCTGCGATATTGTGACAAGCAGAACCGTGTATGTATATGCCTTGGAAGGCGGTCATCAATATCCGCTAAGCAACCAGCAAAATCAGGTACAAAACAATTCGGTGAACGTGGTGGTACAAGTTGACAATCATCAAGACAATCAGCAATCGGCCGAGCCGCAACAAGAAGAAGTTGCAAAGACAGAAAAGAAACAAGAAAAACCTCAACCCGAAAAGAAAGCGAAAAAGCAAGATGAGCAAGCACAACCTGCACAAGAAACCGAGGTAGCGGCGGCTCCTGTTGAAAAGAAACCCAAGAAGCAAACTGAAAAAACGGCGAAGAAAGAAGAGAAAGTGCAACAAGACGTAGCTGTTGCCGAATCGCCCAAAGAAGAAGAAAAGCAAAGTCAGCCGGCTATCATTCCTGCAAAGGAAAGCCCCATACAACCTGTGGTTGCCGAAGAGCCGAAACCTGTGGTTGAAGAAAAGCCAGCGGTTGTGACTAACGAAGCCACTCCTGTTGCCCCCAAAGCGACAAAACGCACCATTATTGAAAATGGAGCCATACACGCGCCATTTTCTATAGGAGAACACAAGAAAGTCTATTTCTCAAAAGGAAATCTGCAATATCAGGCAAGCAGCAAGAAATGGCGATTTGCCGAAAATCAATATGATATGATTGGTGCCGACAACGCACAAGTTTCGCCAAGCAACTCCCGCTGGATTGACTTGTTTGGCTGGGCTACAAGTGGCTGGAGCAACGGCAACACGTATTATATGCCATACGACACGGAGACAGCTTCGGCAACCAATGGTTATGGTTACGGACCTACCAACGGGCAAACCTACGGCATCAGCTTGAAAGGTGCTTTTTCGGAAGCCGACTGGGGTGTGGCTAACAAAATAGAGGACGCGGGCGACTCCGCCGGAATATGGAGAACACTTTCGAGGGCAGAATGGGGCTATCTTCTTGTAAAACGACCCTTTGCCGACAATTTATACTCCTTGGCAACGGTTGAAAACGTAAAAGGAATGATTCTCCTGCCCGACAACTGGGAAGCGATTGAAGGCGTTACATTTGTTCCCACGGCAAGCTACGACAAGAACGTATATTCCAAAAGCCAATGGGACAAAATGGAATCGGCCGGAGCAGTATTCCTGCCTTCTGCCGGTTGCCGATACGGCACCACGATAGGAAACGCGGGCACCACCGGCTCATACTGGTCTATTACTGCCGACGGCGAAGAAAAAGCGTGGTACTTCATCTTCAACAAGGCCAAAGTCGATATCAACTCAGAATTCAGCAGAGGACTGGGTCGCTCGGTGCGCCTTGTGAAAGACGTGCAATAGCCCGTTGTTGATTATTTGTTATAACTTCTTGTCGCTTCAAACGCCACATCTACAAAATTATGTAGATTTGAAGAAAATTTTTTACTATGAAAAAGATAGCTTTTTTCACGCTTTGTGTGGCACTTTTAGGTTCTTGCGTCTCTCAAAAAAAATACGACGAAATGGTTGCGAGAAACCAGTTTGACAAGGATTCTCTGCAATGGGAAGTTAGCAACTGCAAAAAGCATCTGGAAAAAACAACGGCTTTGGAAGAATCGCTTGAGAAAAAAGTCGTTGCGCTTCGTGCCGATTCCCTTTCGAAAAAAAGACAGATAGAAAATCTCACCTCGCAAAATGCCGAATTGAAGCAATTGAATCAAAATCTTACCAACAAACAGTCGGCAATGATAAAACAACAGGCAGCCGAAAGCAAGAAAACGTTGGAAGAATTACAATCGGCACGCGAAAAATTGCAAAACCGCGAAGACGAGCTTGATTCAATACAATTGAGTTTGGAACAAGAACGCAAGAATCTCGACAAAATTCGCCGCGAACTTGGCATAAAAGACAACGAAATCTTGGCAAAAAACAAACAAATCGCCGAAATGGAAGAAATTCTTCGCAAGAAAGATTCCACCACGCTTGCTTTGCGTCACAAAATAGAAAAAGCACTGAATGGATTTGAAGGTCAGGGACTTAACATAACGCAACGTGACGGAAAAATCTACCTGGTACTCGACGAATCGCTGTTGTTCGGCGTGGGCAAAAGCGACGTGGCTGCCAAAGGGCAGGAAGTGTTGAAGAATCTTGCTTCCGTTTTGGAACAAAACCCCGACATCAACATTGAAATTGAAGGACACACCGACAACACAGGAGGTACAAAAATCAACTGGGAACTGAGTACCAAACGTGCGTTGGCAATCTCACAAATATTGCTTGACAATTCCCAAATCGACGGCAAACGCATTACCGTTTCCGGCCGTGGTCAATATTGCCCGGTTGACAACACCAACACCGCCGAAGGCCGAGCAAAGAACCGCCGTTCCGAAATCATCCTCACACCTGATTTACAGGAATTGTACGATATTTTGAATACAAAAGAATAATTGTATCACCGATTTTCATGATACAATGTAGGGCTGCCGTAATACGACAACACGATAGAATTATATCTTTCGAACAAGGTGACTGTGCCGTTAGACACTTCATATCGGTAGAATAGAGATTTATCTTCTTATTAAACGTGCCGTAAGGTACGTGTGATAGGTTATTCGTACCTACGGCACGAAAAGAAATGAGGGAATTTTGTCTCTACCAATATTTTGTGCCTAACGGCACATTTATTTTTTACGAATTATTGTAGGGACGTCGTGCCTCGTTGGTATAATGATAGATTTTTTTGCATAGTTCGTATATTTTTTAGAAAATAAATATATATTTGCAGAGGTGATTTTAGCGTTTGTCCGAAAGGAAGGTGGTGTATGAAAAATGGTTTACTTATTATTTTACGATTGCTTGTAGTGTTTGCATTAGTATGTAATGTGAGCGGAGCGTTTGCAGCGACAGAAACAATAAATGGAAATTATATATTGACTTCAGATAAATCTGTAGGTAATAACGATACTTTAATTATAAACGGTAATCTTAACATTCCTGATAATAAAAAACTTACAATAAACAATAATGCTGTTTTACGAGTAAAAGGAAATTTGACTGTTGCCGCAAGAGGAACACTGGAATTAAAAAACAACAGTCGTTTATATGTTAGTGGTGATTTGATACAGGATGGTACGTCTCCTTTGGGATGGGGTATTTTATGGGTTACAGTTGGTGACGTGACGAACGGTAATAACACATTTATTGTAGTTGAAGGGGATTACACTATATGGGGTAATGATGGTGATGGAAAGACAGGGTATTTAGATCCTTCTAAAAGTACAATATATGTTTTTGGAGACAATGATCTAAACAAGGTGTATAACTCATCTACAGTAGATAAAGTAAAAGATCAAGATGATTTTTTCAATGAACAACACGCTAGTTCTATTTCAGAATTTCTCCCCATCGAACTCACCTCATTCACTGCCACAGCAACGGACTATGGTATCACATTCAAATGGGTAACAGCTTCGGAAGTTGAGAATGATTATTTTACTTTGGAATTTTCGGAAAATGGAGAAGATTTTATTGCGATAGACTACGTACACGGAGCGGGAACGACTTCGGAAACGTCGGAATATGAATACGTATGGGATGCAAAACCAACGGCAGACATTCTGTATTTCCGCCTGAAACAAACCGACTACAACGGCGAATTCACCTATTCCGACATTCTTGTGTTTGCACCAAAGAATAGCCACGGCGCAACCAGAACGCTGTATTACGGTCCTCTGAAACTGAACGTTGTTGACGGCCAGTTGCGGTATATTGAGAATAAATAATCAAATTTTACAAGGGATTTGTAGGAACGCATTGAATGCGTCCATATGTAGGGCTGTCACATTGTGGCAGCCATTGTGTACATACGGGACATTGATAGTCGTTCGGTACGGTAATTCTGTAGGGCTGCCGTAATACGACAGCCGTGATTTTTTAGTTCGTATAATCATCTATAGAAACACCTATTTCGTCTATTTGTCGATACATATAATAAAGTAATAAGATGTTTTATATACTTTTGTTGCGGTGAGAATTCGGATATTCGATTTTTCCGTCTAAAGGTGTGTGTGGTATGAAAAAACGTTTTATTTACTGTCTTCGATTGCTTGTGGCGCTTGCATTGGTGTGTAATGTGAACGGAGTATTTGCAACGACAATTTCTACAAACACAACTCTTTCTTCTGCAACAACATACTCGGGTGATGTAACCGTTAACCCGGGCGTTACGCTTACTATTTCTTCCGAAGTTACTATAAACGGCAACCTTATCAACAACGGCGGTACCATTATAGTTGGCGAAGGCGGTGTTCTTACGGTTGATGGGGATGTGACGAATACAAGTGACAATACATCATATAATAGTTCCACAAAATACTATAGAAATGGGGGGGAGGCTACGAAGTCAAACTATGAAAAAAAACCTAACACTAGTCCTTCTGCAACTACAAGGTCGCAAATTACAATAATAGAATATAATATAGGTTTGATTGAAGTTTCTAATGGCGGTTCTTTGAACACTAATGGGAATGTTGAAAATAATGGGGCTAACTTGACCATTACTTCTGTAGATGCGACAAAATTGTCACGTATAATTATAAATGGTACTTTTACGAATTCGGAAAATGTTTTTTCTGTAAGAACAGAGAGCCAGATAGCAGACAAAAAAAAGTCTGGTAAAAACGAATGGGAGTCTGACCATGACAACACTTATTCAGATAAAATTATTGAATCTGTTGCATCAACAATCAATCTTTCTAACGGCTATTTAGTTGTAAAGGGAAGTATGGAATTACAAGATAACTCAGTTATAAATTATAATATAGCATCTTCGTTAGGAGAAGACATTCAATCCACAATAAATGTTTCTGGTAATGTAGTTCAAGCCGAGAATGCTGATATAAATTTGGCATCGGGTGCAAAAGGTCAACTGATAGTAGCAGAAACATATACCGACAACACAACAACTGATGGCGATGCAAATCACCCTTGGAGTATTACGGATGATGGTGAATTCGTGGTGAATAGTGGTTTTGATTTGTATGCTAAAAAATATGTTTCGGCAAAAATAGATTCTAAGGAAGATGAAATAGATGCGCTTATTGCTTCTTTGAATGCACAAATATCAGAATTGACTGGAAAAACATTAGATGAGTATATGCAATTGGCACATCCCGATGAATACGAAAAATACAAAAATAATTCAGGCATTCCAAAGAAAAATCTACTTGCTGGTTGGAGAAAATACTCTACATATTATACTTCTTTTGGTGAATATTTTAGATATGAAGCATCTACCTCATGGGGGGAGTTTCTAGCATCATGGGGTAGCGCAGTGCCAACAGAGGAACAATACAACACAGCTGCAGGTGCAGAACGGGCTGCTGCAGTAGCTATATTGCAAGCTGAATTAGAAGAAAATACGGCATTAAAAGAAACCTTTGAAGAGTTAATAAGAGTTCTCGAAGAAAAAGGTGTCAAGTCTCTTGACATAGAGTCTCAATCAGCATCAGTTTATGCCCTTCTCCCCATCGAACTCACTTCATTCACCGTTTCGGCAAATGAATACGCCTATACGTTCAATTGGGTAACGGCTTCGGAAGATAACAACGATTATTTCACTTTGGAATATTCAATAGACGGTGTGGATTTCAGCGAGATAGACTACGTACACGGAGCGGGAACGACTTCGGAAACGTCGGAATACGAATATGTGTGGAACGCAAAACCAACGGCAGACATTCTGTATTTCCGCCTGAAACAAACCGACTATAACGGTGAATATACGTATTCGGATGTGATTGTGTCGTGCCGCAAGAAATCGGCTGGTGCAACCAGAACGTTCCGTTATGGTCCGCTCAACCTTCAGGTTGTTGACGGCGAATTGCGGTATATTGAAAATAAATAATCTGAATTAACACGAGGATTCCCCTGTAGGGCTGTCATAATATGGCAGCCCCATCACCACGGCGTTCCCAGCAAAACCGCCATTCGCCCAACGGGAGGAATTACATTCTCTGTTCGTCTAATTTTTTTTGCATTTTCTCTATCGTTTTTTTTAAACATTTCTATATTTGTATTGGTGAAATTTGGGTTTATCCCAAAGGAGTGTGTTGTATGAAGTCATTAAGAAGGCATCTTCTACTATTGTTTTCAATGTTTTTTTTCATTGGGAAAACAGCGTATGCTGCAACTCCAACAAGTTATTCCACAACAGATTGGTCGGAAGTAAGTTCCAAGTTAAGTTCGTTTGATATTGTACATTACACAGGTGATGTTACTATAAAAAGTACTAGTTTTACGATCCCAGAAAATAAGACACTAATAATCACGGGAAATCTTTTACTTGATTATGAATATTCAAAATATTTGACTGTCACTGGAAATCTCCTTATTGAAGGGAATCTAACTATGGAACATGGAGGATTACTTTCAATAGGCGACCATGGAGTTGTTTTTATTAAGAAAAATCTTTTGGGAACAACAGGAAAAATAAATATTAGTTGTCATGATGCAAACAGATATGGAACTTTTATGTGTGACTCATCCAAAATAAGTTCTATAAAAGTTTCTTATAGTAAGAATCAAGCAAGCGGAAATGCTGTTTATATAGATGATGTAATTGGTTCTATTGATATAAAAGGAGGAACCGAAGGAGATAAAGCTCGAGAAAAAGGCACACAACTATTTGAAAAAATGGGAGAATTAGGGCTTTTACCTATACAAATTTCTTCGTTTGTGGTAAAAAAAGATAAAAACGGTTACACCTTCAATTGGGTAACGGCTTCGGAGGTTGAGAACGATTATTTCACCTTGGAATTTTCGGAAAATGGAGAAGATTTTATTGCGATAGACTACGTACACGGAGCGGGAACAACGTCGGAAACGTCGGAATACGAATATGTGTGGGACGCAAAACCAACGGCAGACATTCTGTATTTCCGCCTGAAACAAACCGACTACAACGGAGAATTCACCTATTCCGACATATTGGTGTATGCACCGAAGAAAAGCCACGGAGCAAACAGAATATTATATTACGGCCCTCTTAAACTGAATGTTGTTGACGGCCAGTTGCGGTATATTGTGGAATAATTTGCCATACCATCCATTGAATATATTTGGAATTTATTGGTAGAGACGTGCCATGGCGCGTCTCTACGCGTTTCATCACGGAATTAAAACGTATCGTGCCCACCATTCCTATAATGCAATGTAGGGCTGCCATAATATGGCAGCCCTACAATAAACATCACGGAAATTTATTTCTAATTCGTATAAATATCTATGTTTTTGCCTATTTCGTCTATTATCAACCTTATATATAATAGTGTAGCAAAACGATTTTTATTTTTGTTGCGGTGATAATTCGACTAACTGAATAAGGGTATGCGTTCAAATTCCCACATATCAACGTATTGGAACAAAATGTTTCGCATTCTTGTTTTCATTCTACTAACGTGGAGTGTGAGCAACGCGTATGCAGGGCCAGGAGATGCCGAAACGACATTAACGGGGGAAGTAAAGATTACTGGTGACTACATCGTTAATACTAATCACACAATTAGCGGAACAGGAACTTCCGTTACCATTACAGGAGATCTAACAGTCAATAAAGAGTTGAAAATTAAGGATAATTCCTTGTTAATAGTAAAAGGGGACTTAATCTTAAATGACGACGCTAAAGTAAAAATAAATGAAGGTGAAGGAGCAGGGAAAGGGGCTATTGTCATTGTACAACATGATTTAATAATAAATGGTGTCTCACATCCTACCGAAGTGTCTGCGGAAAATAAAGCTATAATGATAGTAGAAGGAAACCTTGTTTTAAGTGGAAGCAACCCAGAAAACAAAATTAAAGTTAAAACGGCGGCATCGATAACGATAAAAAAGAAAATCTCTGGCACGGGGAAAATAGAGTTCCCTGGAAAGAAAAATAATGATAAAGAGATTGGTTATTTTACAGCACTTGGTGGTTTGGCCGAAGGGACTACTATGAGTAACATTAAAATAGAAATGCCAGAGTTAAAAAACAACAATTCAGAAGCAGGGAATTTACTTTATATTTCAGGTGTTGGAAACCTATCTATAACAGAAGGAAATAAGACAATAACCATAGATGCCTCTAACACCTCTTCTACCGCTTATACAACAACAGTAGCAAATATGGCAGCCGCAGGGGCAGCGGGACTACTTCCTATCGAACTCACTTCATTCACCGCCACTCCCACCGAAAACGGCTATACGTTCAATTGGGTAACGGCTTCGGAGAAGGAGAATGATTATTTCACGTTGGAATATTCCATAAACGGTGTAGATTTCAGCGAGATAGACTACGTTCACGGAGCGGGAACAACTTCGGAAACGTCGGAGTACGAGTATCGTTGGAACGATGCTCCAAATTTTGAGATGATTTATTTCCGCTTAAAACAAACCGATTACAACGGTGAATATACCTATTCGGATGTGATTGTTTCGTGCCGCAAGAAATCGGCTGGTGCAACCAGAACGTTCCGTTATGGTCCGCTCAACCTTCAGGTTGTTGATGGCGAATTGCGGTATATTGCGGAATAAATAATCTGAATTTCATACCTCGGACGCATTCAATGCGTCCCTACAAACCCCAAAACCACATCGTCTCTACGACAATATCACGGGAAAATTTATTTACATATTGACAAACGCAAAGTATTGTTGTATATTTGCCTCAACGATTCCGTAGCTAATGACTACCGATTCGTTGCCAGCATTGGTTGATAGAAATATCAACCATTTGTTTTTTATAAAGAACCCTTATTTCTCCACTATTTTCAGCGGTGCGAAAATTCAAAGTGATTCGTCTTCGTATATGTCGTTAATCATTAAGCAAATCACAGAACATCAATCTTGTTCGTAGTTTTCGACGATTCATTAACCGTTCCTCTCGTTCTTGTTCATTTTGAGGAGGTTTTGTATAAAAATCCTCGTCAATTTCGCGTGGGAATAGGAATTTGAAGCCGTTCCGTTCATAAAAGCGTAGAATATTGGGGTCATTTTTTGCATCTACTATGGCAAAACGACAACCTGTCTTGTTCGTATCATCATAGAACCACATTTTTATGAAGTCTATTACTTCGGAACCAACGCCATTCCTGGCAAAATCTATTGAAACAGCAAGACGACCAATCAGTACTCCTGGATATCGAGTTAGAATTTTTTCGCGATTTGTCAGATTCCACATTGCATTTTTACGACTACTTGGCAAATCATATATGCGAATACTATCGTTTGAAACCGTAAAGCATGCAACTATTGTTTGTTCATCATCTTTCATACGAAAACAATAAGATTTACCCATTCTGTATTTAGTATAGGCAAGTGCATCGTTTCGGAAAAACTCGTCCATATCGTCGTCACCACACGCAAAAGGGCGACTTTCACCGAGAATGTTTTCTGTTAATATGTCGAGTACGCAATTTTCTTCGAGAAAGGCCATTGGTTAATAAGTAATATTCGACCTTTCAAGGATTTTTCGCATTGCTTTGTAGCGAGGATCTACAGAAATATCTCGCTTCGGGCGTAAATCATACTTACGTTCGGTCTCGTCCGCCATGTCTCGGAAACGACGGGCTTCATTACCATATAATGTCGGAATAGCTTTGATTACTGATGCCATAATTGTATCTCTTTTTTCAATGCAAATATATACGATTTTTTGAAAACACAACGGTTTTTCCATGTTTGAAACATAAAATTTTGCGTCTCGATTCCATTTACTCTTTGAGATTTTTTATATTTGTAATCTCTAATTAAATTAAGATGAAAAAATTTATTCTTTTTGTCCTTTCCATAGTGGTGTTTACCTCTTGCTACACCACGAAGACGTATGTGGGAAACTATAAGCAATTGTCGAAAACAATGCAATCGTACGAATACGACCAGGCACGACAATTCTATGTGATCAGCGGTTTGGTTCCGCTTGGCCGCCCGCAACCCAAAATGCCGAACGAACCGTGCATGATTCAGGTTAAATCGAAATTTGTTGATTACCTTCTTTCTTTTGGTACATTCGGCATTCTCTCGTCGAGAACAGTCGAAGTGTTTGCCTTGCAAGGCGGTTCGGCATATAAAATGACGCCGGATGAAGTCAAAGAAACAAAAGAATCCGTACCGTGTGTCTCAAAAGAGGCAAGTCCTGTCGCGATAAACGACGGAAACGCAAACTCTGCTACGGAAATTACGGGTGCAACATCACAAAATGCTGAAAAACAAGAACAAGTAGCACAAAATACTGCTTCGCAGGAAAAAGTTTATACTCCTGTCCGTCAACCTGACCACAATGCACAAGCAGTAGATACAGAAATTTCTTCGGAAGCCCGTGTTTCATACGAAAATCCTACATTTAAAGTCGGTGAAACGGTGTTTTACAAAACACGCGACAAAATGTATTCGGCAAAAATCATTTCGTTCAAAGGTGACAACATTGCCGTTGTAAAAATGGAGAACGGAGCGTTGATAGAACGCTATCTGAAAGATTTGGTGAAAGCAAAATAATATTTGTGGTAGAGACGATGTGCACATCGTCTCTATAGAGTTAAAATTTCTCCGTATGAATCTTGTCTAACTGCAAACGGTTGAGGTCGAACGGTTTACGCTCCTCTTGTTTGTAACCCATGGCAATGACCGACAAAACCTCGTAGTTTTCGGGTATATTGAACGCTTTTTTCAAAACTTCCGAAGCACTTTCGCCAGATTCCTTCGTACGTTTGCGGATTTGAACCCAGCAGCTTCCCAGGCCCAAATCTTCGGCAGCAAGATGCAGATATGCCGAGGCAATGGAACAATCTTCGACCCACACGTCGGTTTTCGTCGTGTCGGCAATCACAATTACGGCAAGGGCAGCATCCTTAACAAATGCGGCTCCGGCTTGTTTGCACGTAGAAATTGTCTCCAACGACTGCTTGTCTTCCACAAAGATAAACTCCCACGGATTTGCCCTGTGTCCCGACGGACTCATCAAAACAATCTGTTTCAGTTTTTCCTGTATTTCCTGCGGAACGTGCTTGTCAGCAAAGGTTCTCGTACTTCTTCGTTTTTGTGCTAAGTCAAAAAATGATTCCATAACTATTTTTTATGTAAAACTCGGTAAAACAAATATATCATAACTGCCGTAACCGACAATTGCACCGTGAGCATAAGTATTAAAGCAGCTGTTGACATTATTCTATTGTTATTTCTTCGAAATTATGTTGACGTGCGAATCGGATGAACACGCACAATACTATCAAGAACAAAAGTAAACCAATTCGGCAAATATCCACGTAAAAAACGTTGTTTATGACGTCGGCTTTGTAAATCGGCGAACCAAAGGTAACCACATCGTCGGGCGAAACAAGCACTTCGGCGTCGGACGGGAGTATGTATGTTTTTTCTTCTATCACCAACTCCGTATCGGAAATCTTTTTCACCACGCCTTCGTTTTCAGCATAAAATTCGTCGGCAAACCACGTCTTGTTCGGACCCACATTCTGATGACGCAATTCACCAATAATACTTGAATCGTCGAGTTCCCATCCCTTGAAACTCAGCAACGACCAGTCATCATTCTTCGGCTTTATGAGTGCAGCTACAAAAATGATAATCAGCATTGTTGGCGTAACATATTTAAGTATTACTTTAAATATCTTGGGAAGACGAATTTCCGCATTGTCGGTAATCATTTTCCAACCTTTGTCAACGCCAAGCACCCACGAAAATGCGATTGTTTCCAACAAAGCAAAGAAAAACAGTGAGACTGTTCCGCCCCAGAAATCGTACTGGTCGAACACGCCTTTGTCGAAGAACAGCACGCACGGAAGGGCCAAAATGAACAACAACACGCCAAAACGATACGAACTTTTTCGCTGCGTCCAGTTGTAGTTTCGTGCCAAAAATGCGATGAACGGCTGACTTATGGAAATTGACGACGTAACCGAAGCGATGAACAATATGCCGAAAAATGCAAGTCCCGCAAGGCACGAAAGCACGTCGCCCCACTGCTCGAACAAATATGGCATGGTACGGAACCCTAGACCGAAACCGCCCATTCCCGTTAGTTCCACAACCTTGTCAACGCCAAGATAACCAATGGAAATAGGAATGATGATGGCACTTCCCAACACGATTTCGGCAAATTCGTTGGTAAATGCCGATGTCATTGAGTTCAAGGCAATGTCGTCGTTCTTCTTCATATATGAAGCGTAGGTTTGTATGGCGCCCATTCCCAACGACATGGTAAAGAACACTTGCCCAGCCGCCGACAGCCATACTTTGGGGTTTGCCAGCGAGTCAACGTCGACTGTCCACAAGAAATCGAGAGCCACCACGCTGTCGAACTTTGCTCCGGCAACGCCCTCCTTCATTGTGTATGCCTTGTATGCGAGGAAGAAACCAAAGATAAGCAAGAGCGGCATACTTATTTTCGACGCACGTTCAATACCTTTGGAAATGCCGTTGCTCAAAATAAAAACGTTGATGAGCAAGCAACAGATGAACATTATCAGCGTGTCGGACGGAAATCCGAGTGTTGACGTGGTTAAATCTATATATCGGTCGAAAAAGGCGGAAACCTCATATTCGGTCATTCCGTCGAATGTGCCAATCACCGAATGGATGGTATACGATAAAATCCAACTTTCTATATAGCAATAATATGAGCAGATTACGAAACTCGAAAAAAGACAAAGTGCCCCAGAATATCGCCAAAAGTGGCTCTTGTTCAATGCCTGCATAATTGTAGGCGGCGAGTGGCGACCAAGTTGTCCGCCAAACTTTCCCGTTGACCATTCAATCATAGCCAAGGGCAACCCAAGCAAAAGGAATGACACCAAATAAGGGATGATGAACGCACCGCCGCCATTTTGAACGGCTTGCACTGGGAAACGGAGAAAGTTTCCCAAACCGACGGCACTACCCGCCATCGCCAAAATCAGTCCCAATCGGGAGCCCCACGCTTGTTCTGTCTGTGCCATACGTTTTTGATTATGCAAAAATAGCGATTTTCTTTAAATTCACAATCTGTCATTTTTATATTATAATATTGTATATATCAAATAAAACTACGATTATTATGGAGAAATATAAGATATGCCTAATATATTTGGAGAAAATTTAAAGAAATATTGTTTTTACCAAACAAAAGATGTATATTTGTGGTGTTTTATAAGATATATCTAAGGTTATGGATAATATTTATGCACTTACCGACAAAGCCATTTTGGTTCAAATTGGAAAAAAGCTGAAAGAAGCACGTGTGGCACAAAACATGTCGCAAAAAACATTGGCTAAGGCAAGCGGCATGTCAATGTTTTCCATAAGCCAAATGGAGAACGGACACAACACCTCGTTGCTCAGCATTATTATGGTGCTGCGTGCGCTCAACCGTTTCGACGTGCTTGAAGGACTGTTTCAAGAGCCAGTATTGAGCCCCATAGCATATTCGGAATATCTTCGCAAACACAAGCCACGCAAGCGGGCGTATAATACCGCCAACGAGCAGAAAAACTCGCTTGCCGCTGATTCACCCGCTCAATATTTCAAGTGGGACAAGGACTAGTTAATTAAGAGTTTAAGAATTAAAAATTAAGAGAGAAGACATTCAAAACCTATTTCTAACATGATAACACTTGCAGACGTCATATTGTGGGGAACTCGCGTGGGAGTGATAGCATGGGACGACAAACGCCAAGTCGGTAATTTTGAATACACCAAGGAGTTTGCCGAAACGGGTTTCGAAATAGCCCCGATAACCATGCCCTTGCGTCCGGGAGCCATTTATAGCTTCGCCACACTCGGGTACGACACGTTTTTAGGTCTGCCGGGACTGCTGGCCGACTCCATGCCCGATGCATTCGGCAAAGCTCTTCTCGACCGCTGGCTGGCCTCGGTGGGACGGACGTTTGCAAATCCCGTGGAACGATTGTGCTATCAGGGAAGCCGAAGTATGGGAGCATTGGAATTTGTTCCTGCAAACGATAATTTTCTGGAACAAAACACCAGAATAGAAATAGATTCACTTATAAACATTGCCCGCGAGGTGTTGAATGAGAAAATGACACTCAACGTGAATCTTCGTTCCGACGTAAAAGAAGGAATAGCGAATATCATCCGCGTAGGAACGTCGGCAGGAGGGCAGCGAGCCAAGGCGGTGATTGCCTACAACGAACAGACTGGCGAAGTGAGAAGCGGACAAGTCTCGGCGCCGGAAGGTTTTACACAATGGCTTTTGAAGCTTGATGGCGTAACCAACGCCGAATTAGGCGATCCGAAACATTTTGGGCGAATTGAATATGTGTATTACCTTATGGCGAAACAAGCTGGCATAACAATGACAGAATGCCGCCTGCTCGAAGAAAACGGACGTGCACATTTTATGACACGCCGTTTCGACCGAGCCGGACACAACGAGAAACTGCACATGCAAACACTCTGTGGCATAGCCCATTACGATTACAAA
>JAGCOW010000028.1 GCA_017642535.1 Bacteroidales bacterium
CCTGTCCCGTAATTCAAGCTGCTCAATTGGAAATTCCTAATATAGTTGCCAATTCTGCAATGGTTGTCACCAGCGATGTGGTTGACGATGTGAATAATATCCATCCAAAAGACAAACTGACTGTTGCTCATCGCTTTGCGAATATTGCCATTTCCGAAACGTATGGCAGAAAAATAGACCCGAACAAACTGTTTTGTCCGTATTGCGTGGATGCTTATAAGATGGACAAAGGCGTGTTCTTGATTTTTAAGAACGCGAAGGATTTACGTTCAACCACAAAAAAAATTGAAGGTTTTAAAGTGGTGGGAGATAATGGCGTTTGGTATCCTGCAAAAGCAACGATAGTGAAAAATGAGGAAACTGGTACGTATAACCGTGTGAATTTGTATTGTTCAAAGGTAAAAGAACCGAAAATGGTTTCGTATGCGTGGAGCAACACTGCACTGCCTTCGTTGCGGAACGAATATGATTTGCCTGCGTCGTGTTTCATTATTGATGAAGTGCGGAACGGAGATGAGGAATATAAGGAGGTGATTGATGTGAAACCTTATGAAGGTGAATAGTTTTCTCTCTTCCACATAACAAAAAAAGACTGTCGTTTCTGACAGTCTTTTTTGTTTGTGGGAATATTGTCGGTTGTTAAATTCCCAATGATTTTTTCAAACCTTCGATTTTCTTGTTCAATTCTTCTTCGGCTTGTTTCAATTCAGCTTTGCTGTTGATTTTTGTTTTCACACCGAAATAGAACTTGATGAGCGGTTCTGTTCCCGAAGGACGGGCTGTGACTTTAGAACCGTCTTCTGCAAAGAATTGAAGCACGTTTGACTTAGGAAGGTCGATTTTCTCGGTTTTTCCTGTCTTGCAATCCGTTGTGATTGATTGACCGTAGTCTTTAATGTAAGCAACAGGCGAACCGTTCAATTCTTTTGGAGGATTTGCACGGAAGTTGTCCATCATTGCCTTGATGGCTTCTTTTCCTGCTTTTCCTTCTTTTTCGATAGAGCAGAGCGATTCTTTGTACATTCCGTATTCTACATACGTGTCAACCAACACGTCGTACAAACTCTTGCCTTCGTTTTTAGCAACTGCGGCTGCTTCTGCCACAAGCGAACAAGCAATCACGGCATCTTTGTCGCGAACGAAGTCGCCGGCCAAGTAACCGTAACTTTCCTCGCCACCGCCGATGTATTGTTTTTTGCCTTCCAACAGACGGATTTTTTCACCTATGTATTTGAAGCCAGTCAGCACATCGAACATTTCAACGCCGTATTTCTTACACATTTCGGTAATCAATTCTGTTGTTACGATAGTTTTTACTACAAACTCTTTACCTTTCAGTTTGCCTGCCTTTTGCCAAGCCGACAATAAATATTGTGTAAGGATTGTAGCCGTCTGGTTTCCGTTCATTATCACGTAGTTACCTTCGGAATTCTTAACAACGATACCCACGCGGTCACCGTCTGGGTCGGTTGCCATAATAATGTCGGCATTCATTGCCTTGCCTTTTTCTATGGCAAGTTTCATTGCCGATTCCTTTTCTGGGTTAGGAGAGCCCGTGACTTCGTGAATCTTGTTCAACCAGTCTTTTTCGGTTACGAAATCTTCTTCCTTGATTTCGCCTACGCCCGGTTTGCGAAGCGACGGAAATTCACCAGAAACAACAGCCTGTTCCTCAACCACGTTCACGTTTTCGAAACCAAGTTCCTGCAACACGCGTGGAACCAATTTTATGCCCGTTCCGTGAATAGGAGTATAGACAATCTTCAGATCTTTTTGTTTCTTAATAATGTCGCCGTTGATTGACAAACTCTTGATTGCGTCGATGTATGGACGGTCGATCAGTTCGTCCCAAAGAATGATGTTTTGTTCGTTGCCTTTCCATTTCACATCATCGATAGAAGCGATTTTGTTCACTTCGTCGATTACATTTGTATCGTGTGGTGGAACCAACTGGCAACCGTCGTTCCAGTATGCTTTGTAACCATTGTATTTTGCCGGATTGTGCGATGCTGTGATGTTCACACCAGCTTGACAGCCAAGATGGCGGATAGCAAACGACAATTCAGGAGTAGGACGGAGTTCTTTCGAAAGATATACTTTGAAACCGTTAGCCGCAAAAATGTTTGCCGTAGTTTCGGCGAACAAACGGCTACGGATACGGCAGTCGTGGATAACGGCAACCTTGATTTCCTTTTCGTTAGGAAACGCCTTCTTAATATAGTTTGCGAATCCCTGCGTAGCCATTCCCACCG
The DNA here is from genome assembly GCA_017642535.1 of Bacteroidales bacterium. GTDB lineage: Bacteria > Bacteroidota > Bacteroidia > Bacteroidales > UBA1715 > UBA1715. Next base: position 2,253 of record JAGCOW010000028.1, read on the forward strand.
TGTAGATGTTCATTTTGTTGGTTCCAACGCCAATCACGCCACGCAAACCGCCTGTTCCGAACTCAAGGTTCTGATAGAACGCGTTTTCCAACTCGGGGTCGTTGTTGTCGATTAAATACTGAATTTCTTTCTTTGTTTTTTCGTCGTAATTACCAGTAAGCCACTGCTTTGCCTTGTTTAGTATTTCCTGATCCATTGTAAAATTGTTTTTTCAAAAATTAATTTCCCAAAAGTAAAAATTATTCTGGAATGAGAGATAGGAAATGGGAATTTTGACTAACAGTATTTCAACTTTTTTGTAAAAAACTTGACATTAGGTATTTCAATGTTGTATGTTTGCCCTCGGTTTCGAAATCACCTTCCGACATATTGACGACTCCAATTTTTCAAATTCAGCCTAAATAGTCAATATGTCTTGCGCCAGCAAACGGGTCTGACGATTCTCTGTAATCAGACCTTCAAACTTCAGAGAACGTGCTTCAGCATACAGAGTTCCTTCTGATAGAGAAGGACGCCAACCGAGCAGAAAAGCAACGGTGGTCTTATATGCGAGGGAGTTGTCGCCCATTGCGGCGAACAATGAACTAAACAAAATCGCAAGCACAAAAAAATTTATGATTTAAAAAACAAGAATTAAAACTTACAATTATGAATGTAAAAAAGTTTTAACTGAAGGAACGTATTGTTCGTTGGAAAATCTGTTTTAAGGTGCCAATCTACAAAGGAATGGCACCGTGGATTTTCAAAAAATTGAAAATTAGTATTAACTGTAAAATTTCGTGTTATGAAAAAAATATTCGAGAAAATAGAGAACAAAGAAGAGTGGATACAAAAAAACAACGATGGTAGTTTCCTTGTATGGAAAAAGTCGCTGAACGGTTTAATCGTCCGGATAGTGCATTATCGTCATTTTATTGTTGAATTTATGGGACCGTTGGGAACAATCACGGCTTTAGAAATTCCAGAACCGTTGTTGCCGCTCTACATCAACGACAACAAAGTGTTCCTTGACAAACTATTGGAATACTTGACAGAACAGCAGAAAGATGTGGCGCACATAGTTCCAGAGCAATTCTTTGAACAGATAAAAAAATTGGCTCTCCAATATTCCACAAAAGAAACTCTTGATGCCGTAAATGACTATATGAAAGAAAACAATTGGAAGTTTACGGAAGCATCTCCGCATGAAAAAAGATTTATCAACAAAGAACCGCTTACGATACTTGAAAGTGGCTGGACTTGTTCTGATTTCTGGGAAAAACTTACTTTCTTAAAAAAAGTTAATGATGAAGTAATCATGGTAGTTTTCCCGGAGCATGGGTTTGATTTTGATACAATTAACTTTTATTTGGCACACACGGATTTTCGTATTGCTATTTCTAAAAAATCAATAAAACACTTGCTGCAGAACGCTAATTTATATGCGATGTTGCGGGCCTTTTCACAAATTGCTGAAAATGAGAATACCGATACACAGGTGTTTATCAACTATCTTACGAATCTCATAAAAGATAGTGGCAATGAACTGAAGTTCCGCTGCACACAGAAAAAGAATGACACCTACGAATTTAAAACTCATAAAAAATCGATTTCCTATTGTTATAATTTAAAGACAGATGAGATATTCGATAGGTATGGAAACAAAAAAGATGACTTTATTTTAAGCGATAAGGAGAAAGATGCTCTTATTGATGCTGTTCATGACTTTGATGCTTATATAGACAATGTCCATAAAAATTATATCTGTGCATCGTATGGTAATGATACCAATATTTATTACAAGAGATACGAGGATTCTTCCATCTATTACGAATATGTTGTGGAATACGTTGCTGGTCCCAATCTTGATACACACATTACAGAAATAACTTGTTGTTTAGGTCCATCTATTGTTGACAGGGATACGACTTTAAGTGAAACATGTTTCAAAAATATCACCTTCAACACTTATCCCATTTATATGAGTGCCAAAGAAAATAACGATAGATTAATGGAACTTATGATGAAAGACCTTGCCGGCTTCTTGTTGACAAATGAGGAAGCAAAAGAGCTTGAAAAGTTATCGAAAGGGAAATACCTCAGAAGGCTGGGCGTTGAGCATAATAAATTATATGTTATTGATGAGAAATCGATGAATTTGAATGGTTCCTTATTATCCAACTCTGGTTATAGGTTAGGTCATTGGCCATATTGTGCAAGAATGGTACGGTCGGGTAATCCCATGATAAATCCGTACACCAAAAGAGGACATGACACATCACCACGCGATTGTAAGGAACCAGTCATTTCTTTTAGCGATTTCTTAAAATTGTTTGAAATACCAGAAGAGAAGTAATTTCTGAGAGTGTGTTTTGAAATGATTTTATAGTTAAGAATTTAAAGTTAGGATTATGGAAAAAATATTCGAGAAATTAATGTTTAACTTAAAAATGTATTACTATGGATATTAACGAAGTTTTAGAAGATTTAAAAGAAGGTGAGTGTACATTGAAATGTCGTTCATTCTATTATAAGAATGGTGTCTTTTATATTTTGGTAAGTTATAAAACAGGCTATCGTTGTGAGTCCTTTTATTATCAATATGGAACAGATTATATTTATGACAACTGGAACTCAAAGGAACCCAAAACATTTATATCCGATGATGTCAAAAGCATTATTGTTGATTGTTGTAAGAAATTCGAAGAGCGTATTAATTACTGTAAGGAGAACTATACCTATATTGACCATCATAATATGTCGTTTTATTATAAACGAATTGAGGGAACACTCGATTATGAAATCCTTGAAGAATGTACGGATAAATACTGTATATCTGGACCACGGGACTATCTTCAGTTTCATTGGGAACACGTAAAAGATTTTACTGCTATATGGGCTATACGGAGTTATCGATATGATAGTTTAGAGAAAGATCCTCTCTATGTGTCTGCAATACAGAATAAAGATAGAAATTTGGAACTCAGAATGAAAGATTTCTATTATGGTCTCACAAAAGAAGAGGAGGAGGAAATGACTCAAATCACTGGAATGCGGTATTTAAGAAGGATAGCTGATGATAATAAGGAATTTGAGGATGTCTATTATGTATGTTCTGTTAACGAATATTGGGACGTACTAAGAAATAGTGGCTTTAGGGTTTGTCATAGAGCGACTTTTATTATGCGGAAGGGGATGACTTATAGTATTTGTGAACTAAATCCTAAAAAGAAAGACGGGACGAATGCAGCACCTGTAGATGTAAAAAAAATCACTTTTGAGGAATTTTTAAAGTTGTATAACTAATAGCATGGCAGGAGAATGGACTGATAACCGAGGCGTTCGCTTTCAATTGAAGGCAGATGGAACCGATATGTTGTATGAGGCACCTAAACAAATCTCAGGAGGGTATATCATACCTAATACGGTAACAGAAATTGGTGATATGGCTTTTTTTGATTGCAGTAGGTTGACAAGTGTCATCATTCCCGATTCTGTGACAAGGATTGGGGATGTGGCATTTGGTAACTGCATAGGATTAACTGAGATTGCTGTCCCAAACTCGGTGGTAGAATTAGGAAATATGGCGTTTTCGGGCTGTGGCAACTTGAAAAACGTAAGTCTTCCTAATACCATACCATACATAGGATACTTTACATTCTATGACTGCAAAGCGTTGACGAGTTTCAATATACCAAATTCGGTAACTGTAGTGGGCGACACCGCATTTGGAGATTGTTCCGGATTGACAACCATAACAATACCTAATTCCATGACGGTAATTGCAAGATTTGCATTTCGGGGGTGTAGACGGTTGACAAGTATCGTTTTGCCAAATTCAGTGACGAAGATAGGTAAAGGTGCGTTTTATAGATGTTCGGGCCTAACCAGTGTTACCATTCCCGATTCGGTGACGGAAATCGGCAATGGTGCGTTTCGCGGATGTTTCAGATTAACTAACGTGACTCTGCCAAGTTCGGTAAAAAAAATCGGGAAGGTTTCGTTCGAAAATGTATTGGTCCGTATAGAGAAGGATTCACCGTTATGCACAAAAGATTTTGTACCATCGTGCTTTGTGGTGCGAAATCTTCATAAAGACGGTGTGCCTGCTAAACCAAAAACGAAGAAACGAAACATTACAACAGCTATATATAAGGACAAGTTTCTTTTGTATTTCACAAAATACATTACGAAAATCTCATAATTGTTGAATGAACGGATTGTGTAACAAGAAACTTAAACGTATGAAGAACGTATTTCACATAGTAGTATTTGTTGTTTTGCTTTTGGCTGGCAATAGCAGCTTTGCAATCGAGGTAACTTATCCAGCCTCATACAGGACTACTAGTGCGTTAAACATCCGTCAGAAACCAAATAGAAACAGCACGGTGATGGGATTGTTGCCGCAATACCGGAAAGTTGTTGTAGATTCCCTGCACAACGAACGCTGGGCGTGTATCACTCATAACGGGAATGTGGCATATATTTCCACTGACTATATACGGTGTATAGATTGGGAAAAACGAGCCATTGCAGTATGGAAATTGTGTGTAACAAACGGAAAGGAGATTATTACATTGGTTGTGGAGTATTTCCCCCGAATCACGAAATGGTTGGGCTTCCATTCCAACAATGTATGGGCGTGGATATTGGATTTCTTTTTCATTTTCGTTTGTGTGAGTTTTGTGCGTCTGCTGTCAAGTGATTCATTACGGTTATACGTTCCCCTGATTGTCCTTTGTTTGATTGGAACGTATTTTCTTGGCGAAAAATATGGGAATGGCAAGGTGTGTGCGGTGATAGCATGTGTGTTTTTGGGATTGAGGCTTTGGGTTGCCTTTAAGCAACGTAGATTGCGTTTCGAACTCGGAAATCTATCAAATCCGATTTATACCCTCAATCAATTACAGTATTTTTTGCAAAAGCCGTGGCGAAATCTGCAGAAACATCAAAACAATCGTCTTTGCCGTATTTTGCAAATACCACCCAAAATCTATCCTGCACAACATAAGATGCAGCGTTTCTCTTATAGGATGTGGGGCGTGGGGCATGTACTAATTTCAGCGGTGTTCTTTGTCTTACAATTTAGTTTGTACGTATTATGTGCGCCTTTGCGATTTGTGAATGCTGTGATTTACAACATCTTTATTCATATTCCGTGTGCTTTGCATGATTATGTGGCTGAGGTGTTTTATCCCATGGGCGAAGGAATGAGGAATTTGAACAAGTGGGAATATCTGTGGCAATATTTTAAAAAACTCCCTTATCGTTTTGGCAAGTTCTTGTTAAAGAGGGGCATATTCACCATATTGGAGAGTGTGATTTACACCCTTGTGGATATTGTGGTACCAACACTTACAATGTACCACGGAACGAGCTATACGGCAAGTCATAAGATTACCGGCGGCAATAAGGTTGAGTTTATTGTCGGGAGAGGAAACTATGCAGGAAACGGCATTTATTTTGGCATATCAAAGGATACAACGGCATATCATTATCAAAAAGGTGCAATCATTGTCGCTCGGGTTTCGTTGGGACGGGTGATGAATGTGAACATAACACCAGACGATGTTCGAAAGAATGTGAAGTATAATGGTAACTATTTGACAATATGGGGATTACAACGTAAGGTGAGAACAAACGAATGGTGGCGTGATAAATGCTGGTGGGAGTATTGTATGCTACAATCGTCGGGAGTATATAGGGATTCGTGGAGAATCCGTCCGTTGTATGTAATAAATGTGAGAACTGGTTTTAAGGAACGCATTTACAAGGGTATGGCGCATTGGCTGTTTAAATAATTTCCTCCCTGTGCATAGACGCCGCACACATAATGAATATTTTTGTAATCGAAAAATAGTATGTATTAACCTTTAAAAATAGTAACGTATGGAAATCGTGTATGTAGTAGTTGGAATTGCCATTGGCGCATTTATCGGAATTTTAATTGTCCGTAATGGTAAAAACGAGTTGGTGACAAAAGTTGAGGTGTTGCAGTCGCTGCTCGACAGCGCACAGAAACAATAGGACGAAATTAAGAGTGACGCGGAACGACAACTCACTCAGGCAAAATCGGAGTTTAACCAGCAACTGCAAAATGCGAAGGCCGAGGCAGAGGCACGGCAAAAAGACGCTTTGGAAGCCAAGGACAACGATTGCCAGAAGTTGATTTCTTCTATCGAGGAACATCAACAACAGGCTATGCAGGCGCAAAAGGCACAATTTGACGAAACGCTTGCAAAAATGGTGGCTCAAACCAAGACGGCTACTGAAGAAATGCTGAAACAACGCCAGAAGGAATTCACCGAAAGTAGTTCGCTGGGACTTGGGCAAATTGTAGATCCGCTGAAGGAAACAATCACCAAAATGAAAGAGGCGATGGACGCCACTTCAAAAGAACAAAATACGTTGACGGCAACCATGCAGCAGCGTATTGAGGATCTGATTCAGCATAGCGATGCCGCAAAAAACAGTGCCGACGAACTTGCCAGGGTCTTTAAGCACAGCAGCAAAGTCCAAGGTGACTGGGGCGAGGTCGTTCTCGACGAATTGTTGGAATCGCAAGGATTGACAAAGGGTGTGCATTATCATATACAGGAAACTTTGCGCGACAATTATGGCAATGTTGTCCAGTCGGAGGAAGGGAAGAAGATGCGTCCCGACGTGATACTCCATCTCGATAAGACACGTGAGGTAGTTATCGATTCAAAAGTGTCGTTGACCGCATTTATGGAATATGTGAACGCCGAAAACGAAACAGACCGTCAGAATGCATTGAAAGCCCATATCGACAGTTTGCTCAAACACGTGAAGGAACTTTCCACCAAGGATTATTCATCGTACATACAGGCGCCCAAGGTGAAGATGGAATATGTGATAATGTTTGTTCCTCATTCTGTTGCGTTGTGGACAGCGTTGAATGCCCAGCCCGACTTGTGGCGGAAGGCTATGGATATGAATGTGTACATAGCCGACGAGCAGACGCTTTTTGCGGCCTTGAAAATCATAAACTTAACGTGGACACAAATCAAACAGGCCGAAAACCACGAAAAAGTGTATGAGTTGGCAAAGGAAATGTTGAACCGTGTGGGACAGTTCGAAAAAAACTATCTTAAAATTGGTAAGGCTCTTGAGGAGGCCCGTGGTGCATATTCCGAAGGCACAAAGAAACTTACCGAAGCAGGACAGAGCATTCCTAACACCTGTAGAAAGCTGATTGCCCTCGGTGCAAAGGAAAACGACAAGAACAAACTCACTATACATGAGGTTGATGATGTTCCTGCATTGGAAGAAAGCAAGGAAGATGAAAATGTATAGAAAATGTTCATTGTACTGAACAAAAATTTTGCAAAATGTTCATTTCATTAAACAAAAAATTGTTAAATATGTTCAAATTGTTAAACAAATTTCTATATTTGCCAAATAAAAATCTGCTGATATGGAAACACTTATTAAACGACATTTGAACCGTATGCAAAACGTCAGTCTTGATTTTGTGAGAAATATGATGAACAAAATCGACTGGAACGAGCGTCTTGTTATGATTAAAGGGCAGCGTGGTGTGGGGAAAACAACTTTGATGACGCAACGCATTGCACAGGTTTTCGGCACTACCGACACCACCAACGTGCTGTATGTAAGTCTCGACAATATTTATTTTAGCAACCATAGTCTGCTTGAGTTTATTGAGCGTTTTCATGCAATGGGTGGCACTCATTTATTTCTCGACGAGGTGCATTTTTACAAGAATTGGAATATTGAAATCAAAAATGCATACGACGAGTTTGCGGACATGCACTTTGTGCTGAGCGGTTCGTCGCTTTGCAGTCTGACCGATGGAGAGGCGGATCTTTCTCGCCGTTGTATTACATATTATTTGCCTTGCCTATCGTTCCGAGAGTATTTGAAAATGTTTTACAACGAGGATTTTCAACCAGTATCGCTCAACGATGTACTGACCGACGGCAATAGAATTTGTGCCGATGTGAACGCACGTATGCGTCCGCTACCTCGATTTACCGAATATCTGCAATATGGATGTTTCCCTTTTCAAAAAGAGGGACGCAACAACTACTACACTCGGATTGAAAATATGGTGAACAACACTATTGATGCCGAACTGCCAAAACTTCGCAAGTTTGATGTGGCAAACAGCCGAAAAATCAAGGCATTGCTGGCCATTCTTGCTTCCTCTATGCCGTTCAAAGTCGATATGGTTAAACTTGCCACCATGATTGGTATTTCGCGGAACTCGCTTCTGCAATATCTTCAGTATCTTGATGACGCACGGCTTCTCAGTTTGCTTTATTCCGACGTAAACAACGTTAAACGGTTGCAGAAACCAGATAAAATCTATCTCGAAAATCCTAACCTACTGTATGCGTTATCAAGCACACAAGTAAACGATGGAACGCTACGCGAGGTCTTTTTTGTCAATCAAATGTCAGTCAATCACACTGTTGAATATAGTAAAACATCGGCAGATTTTACTATTGATCATACATACACTATTGAAGTTGGCGGGCGTTCAAAAGATGGAGGGCAGATTGCTGGCGTAGCCGATGGTTTCATTGCCGCCGCAGACGAGGAATATGTTCTTGGCAACAAAATCCCCCTGTGGCTGTTCGGGTTTCTGTATTGAACTTCGCAAAACGATGTAAAATATGACTTTTATGGAATTGATTCCCGAAAAGTTATAACTTTTTGGGAGTTGATTCCGAAAAAGTTATTCTTTTGGTTTTTATAAATGTGTTTAGATTTATGATGTTCTTCCATGCTCGATGTTGACGATATTCCTGCATTGGACGAAAGCAAGGAGGAAAAAGAAAATGGAAAAATTTAGAAGCGTTTTTCTACCAACTGCCTCTGACACATTCAAATATTCGTTTTCTTCGTATATTACTGAAAAATAATATATTTGTATTCCGAAAAATAAGATTTTTTGCAAAAAGACGGTATGAATCAAGAGAATAAACATCTGCTACAAAAACTGCTTCAACAACATAAGGAGTTGGGTATATCGGAACAGATAGACTTCGACAAGTTCTATCTGTATTCCATCATCACGCACTCCACCGCCATCGAAGGTTCAACGGTTACCGAGGTGGAAGCCCAATTGTTGTTTGACGAAGGTATATCTTCGGGCAAACGAACAATGATGGAACAGATGATGAATCTTGACCTCAAGGTTGCCTACGACTATGGTCGCCAATGGATAGCACAGCATAAACCTATCACTGTGGATTGGTTGATTACACTTGCAAGCAAGGTAATGGCAAGAACTGGTAGCGAATATAATTCGTTAGGTGGTACATTTTCTGCGGCAAAGGGCGAATTACGAAAATTGAATGTCACGGCAGGACTGGGTGGAAAGTCGTATCTGTCATATTTGAAAGTGCCACAACGTCTTGCCGCTTTCTGCGAGGAACTGAATAAAAGACGTAAATCAGTTGACGGTTCAGATGTGGCGGCTATCTACGAACTCAGTTTCTGGGCTCATTTTGAATTAGTTAGCATTCATCCATGGGCTGACGGTAACGGTAGAACCAGTCGCTTGTTGATGAACCTGTTACAATGGGAGTTTGGCGTGTTGCCAACAAAGGTGCTCAAAGAGGACAAATCCGAATATATTCAGGCATTGATTGACACAAGGGAGAATGAAGACATCAACATTTTCCTTGATTGTATGACTCGCCTGCATTGCCGACATCTGCAATCCGATATAGACCAATTTATTCAATCAACCAGTGGGAAAGTGGCCGATAAAATGGTTTTACAGCAGAAAATGGTCGATAAATGGTCGATAAAACCGTCTTTGGCACAGAAAATGGCCGATATTTTATTCTATGTGGCCGATAAAGAAGATTTTACAACAGAAGAAATCATATCACATTTCGGATATGCGGAAACCACGGCTAAACGCTACCTACGCCAGCTTGCCGAGTTTGGCTATCTTGAAGCACACGGAGGGAACAGGAACAGACGTTACAGCTGTTTGAAAACATCAGTTCCATCTTCTACCACGCCATAATACTTTGGCATAGCATCAATAAAGAAACATCTGTTCGGTCGGATTTGTAATCCGACTGCAACGAGCATTGGCATTTTCAGTGCGGCAAAAAAACAAGAAACAAATAAACACAATTCCAAAATGTGGAACATTGTTTGTGCGGATTACAAATCCACATGTTCACGGCGGCTGGATTACAAATCCAACCGAATAAGCTCACCATACATGAGGTTGATGATGTTCCTGCATTGGAAGATGGCAAAGAGGGGGAAGGTGCCAAGTAAATTGGATATTCGATGGTGCTATAAACGGTGGCTGAACTTGTAGAAGCCACCGTTTTTTTATTGCAAAACCTCCGAAAATCTGCATTTCTTCTTGAAATAACCTCCGAAAATCTGCAAAAACTTTTTTAACTTTGCGTAAATCATGAGGTGATATAGTATATTTGTAGAAAAATTATAATCTATGGCAACAATAGTATTGAATTATGATGGTAGAAATCGCATTGCAGGAGCAATGTTAAGAGACTTATTGCAAACAGGATTGTTCAATACCGAAAGTAAAATACCAAATTCTGCCACTGCAAAAGCAATCGACGAAGCTCGGGCTGGAAAAGTCATCCATTGTGGCAGTTTTGAGAATTACAAAAAGGAAATGGAAAAATGAGAGAAATAGAAATCACCACAAAATACAAAAAAGATTATAAAGCCGCAATAAAACAAAATCTCCCAATCGAAAAACTTGACGAAGTAATACAAAGCCTGCAAGCCGATATTCCTTTACCTCCACAAAATCATGATCATCCGTTATAAGGGAAATACAAAGATTGTCGGGAATGTCATATCGCTCCTGATTGGTTGCTTATATACCAAAAGAAAGACGACAATTCCAATAATTTACTCATTCTTTCTTTAATACGATTAGGTTCACATTCTAAACTGTTTTAGCTTCTTCGAAAAAGTCATGTTTTGAGGTTTTAGGCGAATTGATACAACACTGATTGTTGCTGTGGAGGAGGCGATGGTAAATAATTTATAAGAAAAATTGTTTAATTTTCGTGTATAAAATCTTTACGTTATTTTAAGGAACACTTCTTTTTTCTGTAAATTTGAAATGAATATGTTCGTTAATAATGGCAAAGAAAAAATTTACGTTTATTGATTTGTTCGCAGGGTGTGGTGGGTTGAGTGAAGGCTTCCTACAAACAGGCCGTTTTGAGGCATTAGCTCACGTAGAATGGGAAATGCCAATGGTAAATACGTTAAGAAACAGACTTGTTCAAAAATGGAATCATAGTGAGCAAGAAGCAAAAGAGCGTGTTGTTTGTTTCGATATACAGAAAACGGACGAACTTATAAATGGCGGTTGGAGTGATGAATCGAAACGCCAATATGGTGTTGACAATGCCGATTTAGTGCAAACCAAAGGTTTGAAAGGCATTGTTGAAGGTGAAGAACTTGACTTGATTATTGGTGGACCACCGTGCCAAGCCTATTCAATCGCAGGCAGGGCACAAGACCCCAATTCAATGCAGTTTGATTATCGAAACTATCTATTTGAAAGTTTTGTGAAAGTTGTTGATGCGTTCAAACCTAAAGCCTTCGTTTTTGAAAATGTCCCAGGCTTATTGAGCGCTTGCCCTGGTGGTATTCCTGTAAAAAACAGAATATTCGATGCTTTTGAGGCAATAGGTTATAATATTCGAACGCCCGAAAAACTTAAAGATTCAGTTTATTGTGCAGAAGATTATGAAACCCCACAAAAACGGAATAGAATAATAATTGTTGGCACTCGTAATGGTGGTACATTGGATATTGAAGAAATCTACGCATCATTAACCCAAAGAAAAGCGAGCAAGATAACCACGGTTAAAGATGCTATCGGTGAAATGCCAAAGTTCAAGCCATTAGATGTCGCGCAAAAAATTGATGGCAAAAATGTTTCTCACGTTGTTATAGGTGAAAACCCATTCTCGCTTAATGAGGCACGCTACCATAGCAAACGTGACATTGAAGTTTTTCGGAAGTGGTTGGCAAAGGATATGAATCACGCCTCAACGGAAGCGCGGTTATCATTCTATACGCAAATCACAGGCAAAAAATCGAACCATATAAAGTACAGAAATTTGGAATGGGACAAACCTTCCCCAACTGTTGTCGCGCATTTGTATAAAGACGGATTGATGTTTATTCACCCAGACCAAAACCAACTTCGCTCAATTACAATCAGGGAAGCGGCTTGTTTGCAGTCATTTCCATTGGATTTTATGTTCCTTGGTTCAACCGCCTATTGCTTTAAAATGATTGGAAATGCAGTGCCTGTCGCTTTTGCAAGAAACATTGCATTTGCCATTACTGATGTATTGGATAAAAAGATATGAAACGTAGTTTAAATATATTGATTGCGTGTGAGGAAAGTCAGGCAGTGTGTTCTGCATTTCGCAAGTTAGGGCAAAATGCTTACAGTTGCGATATTTTGCCTTGCAGCGGAGGCCACCCAGAATGGCACTTTTGTCACGATATTGCCAAAGTGTTAGATAAAACCGACCTCACATTAGAGAATGGACAAAAGGCAACCATTAATGGGGATTGGGATCTTATGATAGGTCACCCACCTTGCACATATCTTGCTGTTAGTGGTGCAAAATGGTATTATCACCCAGACGACAAGGATTTGCCAATAGAGCAACGTCGTCCGCATCCTCGTTTCCCCAATAGGGCGCAAGATAGAGAGGAAGGCGTAGCTTTTTTTATGTCGCTTGCGAATGCTGATATAAAAAGAATCGCCATCGAGAATCCAATTGGCATAATGAGTTCGAGATGGAGAAAGCCCGACCAAACCATTCAGCCGTATATGTTTGGCGACCCTTATTCAAAAGGAACCTGTTTATGGTTGAAAAACTTGAAGAAACTGCACCCTAGCAAAGAAACTGATGATAAGGGCGAATGGATTTATTTCGGAAGTGGTAAAAAACAACCAAAATGGTATTCCGATGCGTTGACAAAATCTCATTCAACTGAAGAACGTCGCACATTAAGAAGTAAAACCTTTCCTGGTATTGCCAGAGCGATAGCAGAACAGTGGACAATTCGAATTGCACTAGAGGAAAACCTTCTTACTAAAGAGGAAATGAATATTTTAGGTGAATCTTATGTCAAGTTGGATTTATCAAATAAAGCAGAACTTGGTGAAATAGAAGCAAAGGAACAAAAATTAATAAAATTTTGGTTAAACAACAATTGATTATGCAACAGTTTTATTTAAAGCGAATGACCAAACAAGACATTACAAAATCTGTAGCAATTTGTACAGATTCTGTTGAAACTTTTTGGGATATTTCGTTAAATGCCACAGACGAATACACAGCGATCAATGTGTGTCACGTCAGCAATCCTATTTATTTTCCTTCAGGAATAACTATTCATAAAGGTTATGGAGGTGAGAAAGATTGGCGCATATGTGGTGCCGAGTGGAAAAAACTATATTCAGACGACAATCCTGAAATAGGTGATATAATGTTGGTAAGGAAACTTGGTTATAGGCGCTTCTCTGTAGAAATCATAAAGAAAGACTCACCTAATTATGAATTTCTCAGTGCATTGTTCTCTGGAAACGACAACTATGTTATGTTGACTACAGGCAATTCTGATAATTTTCATTTTTTTGATAAAGACCGACCCCTTCAGCAAATCTATTATGGTGCGCCAGGCACGGGAAAAAGTTATACAATAGATAACCAAACAAATGAGACTAATTCAATACGAACTACGTTCCATCCTGATACTGATTATGCCACGTTTGTTGGTGCATATAAACCTATGATGGAAATTGTTGATGAATATGCTTTAGACGCTACGGGAAAAACTCACCAAGTAAATTATCCCAATGGGAAAAAATCAATTGTATATGACTTCGAGCCACAAGTATTCATAAAAGCATACGTTGAAGCGTGGAAACGATGGTTGGGGGAAGAAGAAGATAAAAGTTACTATTTGATAATAGAAGAAATAAATCGTGGTAATTGTGCCCAAATTTTTGGGGATTTATTTCAACTACTTGATAGAGAAGATAATGGTTTCTCGTCCTATTCCATTTCTCCTAATAGTGCCATAACGAAATATTTGTCGGAGGATGCAAAATGTGCTGATGGTACAAAATTTTCTAATTTGAAATTTGTTGATGTAACTAAAAATAGAAATGGCATAGAGAAGATAATTGTCAAGGCAGATGAATTAAGTAAAGGGGAAAAGTTAGTCCTTCCCCCAAACCTCTACATTTGGGCAACAATGAATACAAGCGACCAATCGTTGTTTCCAATTGATAGTGCATTCAAACGCCGTTGGACATGGAAATATGTGCCAATTAAAAGAGCGGAAAAAGAACCTGAGAAAAATTGGATTGTAAAAGTTGAACACGATGGTGCAGCTTATTGGTGCTATTGGTGGGAATTTTTAGAGGCAATCAATCATCAAATAGAAGAAACCACACACTCCGAGGATAAACAATTAGGTTATTTCTTCGCGAAACCGAAAGCAGGAGAGAATTTTATTTCAGCAGACACTCTTGTCAACAAAGTGATATTCTATTTGTGGAACGACGTTTTTAAAGATGAGGATAATGCCATATTCCAATATGGAGAAGTATTTGAAGACGTTGATATCAATCGTTCGGGAAATATGTATTTCCGTCACTTTATGGAGTGTCCTGATAAAATGGTTCATTATTTTATCAACCAATTGTTTGGTATGGGCAAAGACTATAACCCAGTTGTTCCTATAGATTATGCGAAAAAAGATAAGAATCCTACTATGATTGAACATCTACCCAAAATGAGAATGTTTATGGAAGAAGTATCCGAAGAAGATTCTGACGAAGAAAGTGATGATGCCGATAGCAAAAACAATAAAAATACTGACAGATACATTGTTGATGATGATTCAGAAGCAATAGGTAAGAATAAATTACTAACAAGAATAGTTGAGAAACAAATTGAACGGAACCCTGCTATTTCCGTTGAGGTTTTAAAAGACACATGGAATGATCTCAAATTAAACTCACAACATTGTATTCTTGATGATAGTGAATATAGGAAACTCGTTGCTGCAACCCCGAGTTATGAAGGCAGATATAATCAAGTTCCTAACAAAGGAATATGGGTGAATAATCAAATAGGAGGAGAGGATACGGCAACAACAATTATTGAGAGGGCAAAAAAAATAGATATTTCGGTTGAAAAAGTAAAATAATGAAACTCCTAATAGAAGGATATCAATATAGAAATCACAAACCAGGTAGTTTAGAATATAAAACTCTTCAAGGTTTGGTGAACGACATTGAGTTGGAAAGCAACAATTCCGTATCGGTGTCGTATGTAGGTTACTTCTATAGTAAGGCGTGCGAAGATGTTGTGTTTTGTTTGCCAAAGGTTGTGCTTACAGGTGGCAAGAACGATGGTGCCCCCGAAACTGTATTTGGCGTTTCGCCCACAGCATTAATAGATTTTGAAATTTTGACTGATGACGATATTAAGGGTAAAGAAAAGGGGAAAATAATTGAAATCAAGCACTTTTTGTCGGAGTTGGCGATATGGATTTATCGTACAATTACGATGTATCACGTAAATTATCCCGACAGTCAAATTCTAAAAACAGAGCAATATAACACAAATAGTGGTGGTAAAAAAAGTAAGTTTCACACGTTGTTTGACATAATCATTGCTTTACGTGATTTTAACAAAGAGAATCAAAACTATTTTTCTTTCATTGCTCGTAATCAGCACTCGGGCAATAACAAAATTCAATGGAGTCAAACTATTTCTAAAAGTCAAGCGATTGTTCAAAATGGAGTTCCCACGTATCTCAATCCTGTGAACAAGAAAAAAGAGATAAATTTTGATGAAGAATTGTTTGTAATCTATTTTTCAATCCTTAAATACGTACAACAAAACTATGGTTTTCGATTTAATACAGATTTAAATTATTCGCTTATAGAAGGCGTTAATTTTGAAGCATATCGTAAAGGAAAAGGAGTTCGTCGTTTGAAGGCGATAAAATACAAGTATTTTTCCGACAAAGATTTACGTATGTGGCATTTGTGTTATGCCTTTTTTGACGTGACACATAGTATAGCCATTAATATGGCTCGCCAAGATTTTATGTTGGTTGATGATTTTCAAATAGTGTTCGAACGTGTTATTGATGACTTGTTGGGAGACAAAGTCTATGACAAAAACGCAAAGAATCAAACTGACGGAAAGAATATAGACCATTTGTATAAAGGTCAGAGTATATTGTCTCAAAATAAAGATACACAAACATACTATATAGCAGATAGTAAGTATTACAAACGAAGTGAACGTGCAACAACAGAAGGCGATACAGAAAAATACACGGCATTACACGGAACATCCATACCAAAGCAATTTACGTATGCACGTAATCTTATACAGTGGAATTTGGATTTGTTTTTGAAAGATAATAAACCAGAAAAAGAAATACAACTTCGCCCAGATGAATTGACGGAAGGCTACAATGTGATACCCAATTTCTTTATCAGTGCTTTTATACCAACAGAAGAAGGTAAAAAGTTTGATTTCAAATTTGAAGGAGTGAATCAGCAAAATCAAATAGATTTTAGTCGTCAGTTTGAGAATAGATTGTTTGACCGTGATACATTGCTTTTGTGCCACTATGATGTAAATTTTTTGTTTATTGTATCTCTTTATGGTCGTAACAACAAAAGTTCGCAAAATGCGTGGAAAACAAAGGTGCGTTCCGAATTTAGATGTAGGATACAAAAAACATTGGATGAACTATATGAATTTTATATATTGACTCCAAAACTTGGTCAAAACTGCTATCAATTTGTTAAAGACAATTTCTATAAACTTAATGGTAAACTATTCCGCCCCAAAGCAGATAGTACTTGTCTAATATTAGCATTACAAAAGGATGATGCATTAAAAAAATATTCCACATTAAAAAAAATGTTTGAGGGTTCTAAACAAGGATTGCAACAAGAAATAAATAGCAAAGAAGATGTGAAAACTGCTTTGTGTGGATATTTTGAAGGAACTGATACTGCATATGAACTCAAAGATGATACGTTATCCAAAGCATTTATCGAAGCAGAATCCAAAACAGATAGGGGAACATTGGATAAACCCAATGAAGAAGTACTTAATTTGTATAACGAAGAAGTTTTGATAATGCGTGTAAAAAACCAAAATCAATTAGATTGGATAAATAAGAATCATTTTTACAATATTCCTCTTCAAAAATTCAATACTAAATTTCTAAGTTGTAGAGCATTGGTACTTGTGTTAGGAAAAGAATCGTTTCTCTATTATATAACCCAAGAAAAACACGAGGTAAAATCCAAAGTTGATTTACAAAGTATGGGCTATGTAAATCCTCATAGCGAGAATTATTTTCTATTACATCTTGACGAATCAAAGCAATCACAAAGAGTTCAAGTGAACGAACCGCTTTACAAAAACGATTATATGATTATTGATTCAAACGAAATCACCCTAATAAATGTTGAGGGAAAAGTGTAATTATATTTCGAAGGGAAAAATCGATACGTTGTAGAAAGTTGTTCTTTTTTCCAAGGGAGAATTTCATTTTTTTGTTTTGAAATCATTTTTTAAAAAACTACGCGAGGGTGTAGTCATATATAATATTTTCTTTATTTTTATAGCGAAAATAAAAAAATATGAAAAAAATCGAAAATCCGCCTGTGGCAAATTATCTAATGGGCTCCATGCGTTTTATGGGATATTCGTTTCTTGATGCAGTTGCTGATGTGATTGATAACAGTATTAGTGCGAATGCCAAAAAGATAAAGGCCTTGTTCCCTACGTCAGTAGAACAATTATATGTGGGAATAATAGATGATGGGAATGGAATGTCTGACGCCGAACTATTTCAAGCAATGTGTTATGGAAGCCAAGCAAATGAAAATGTTCGTTCTGGAACTGATTTGGGGCGTTTTGGTTTGGGTATGAAATCGGCATCTTTGTCTCAATGTAGAAAGATGACAGTTGTAAGCAAGATTCGTGAAGACATATCGGCGTATAGGTGGGATTATGATGAAGTTTCTAAGCAATCTAATGCAGGTAAATGGTTTGTTTTAAAATTGGAAGAAAAAGAAATCTTTCAATTACCATGTGTAGATGAATTAGTTAAGTTTGAACATGGAACGTTGGTATTATGGGAAAATTTTGATGTCATTTCAAAATCATCTAATGGACGAGTGTTTGAACAACTAACCCAATATAGAAATAACTTGTTAAATCATTTGAGTTTAATCTATCATAGGTTTATTACAGAAGACAAGTTGGAAATATATGTCAATTTCGCAAAAATAGATGCTTTAGATCCATTCCTTGTTTCTAAATCCCATGCTCCATGGGGTACAATAAAACAACCAATGAAGAACTCTAGTGGAAAAGATTGTATAATAGAAATAACGCCATATAATTTGCCATTTATCACAAATATGTCTGATGAAGAAAAAAAGATAATAGGTGGGGCTGAACGTATGAGTGAAATGCAGGGGTATTATATTTATAGAGGGAAACGATTAATTAAATATGGAACCTGGTTTGGGATTGCACGACACGAAATATCAAAATATGCAAGGGTAAAGGTTGATATTCCCAATAGTTTGGATGATATTTGGAAGGTTGATGTAATGAAACGAAGCGCTGCAATTCCAACAGATATAAAAAAACAGATTGAAAAAGTTATAAATGAGGTTATGGTAAAATCCGAACGTCAAACTACGTTTAGAGGTAGAAAGAAAACTCAACCAGACGAACAAAACGTCTATGTGTGGGATAGAATCGAATCTCGTAATGGCTTTTATAGTTATAAAATAAATAGAGAAAACTTTTTCTTGAAGTCTATAATAAATCAAATTCCTACAGACAAGCAATATTTGGTAGAATTGATGTTGAAAGAAATAGAACAAAATATTCCAATACATCAAATGCATCTTGACCATGATAGAAACAAGATAGATATGGATGCAAATAAGGCTATTACAGATGAGCTATATGAGCAGTCGGTTATTACCATAGAATGGCTGCATACGGTAGGAACGTCTTATGAGGATGCTGTGTCAAAAGTTTTGAAATGTGAACAATTCCGTAATAATGAAAAATTAAAGGAAATGATATGTAAAAAATATAACGTATCTGTCGGAAGTATATAACTCAGGATATTTTAGAAACTATAAGAACAACCTATTTATAAATGTTACTTGAAAGATGGACGAGAATATTTTTAACAAACTAAAAGAACAAGCCTTTGGCTTATTTGAAGTGGCAAGACAGGCAGGCAAGCCTATTACTCAATCAGATTTAGATAATGTAATAACAAATTTAACAATGTTTGTCGCTGGCATAACAGATAATGATAAAGCGGAGTTGAAGGCGTATTTGGAAAGTCACTTGTTTGTTGAACATGATCATGATGGTTATGTTTGCATTGATGCAAATGCCCCCAATTATGATAGAGAGTGGTACACGAATTGGTATAGTAAATTGACTCATGACCCTCAAAATGACGAAGAGCATTTCTGGAATTTATACAAACGGTACCTTATCCAAGAAGGGAGTATGGATTTAGACAGTTTGGGGAAATTAGGCGGCCAAACATTGCCAAAATTGATGAACTGTTTAGGTAATCCTAATGATATTTTAACAGAGCAAAGAGTTCGGTATGGATTGGTAATTGGCGATGTACAGTCGGGAAAAACGAGTACCTATGCTGGGTTAATATGTAAAGCCGCTGATGCAGGTATGAAAGTGGTGATTTTGTTGGCAGGACAAACAGAAACACTTCGTCAACAAACCCAAGAACGGATGGAAGATGATATTGTTGGTTATACAATACAAGTTGACAATAATAGAACGACAAGAACAGATAAAGTCGGGGTTGGAAGATTGACTGGTTATTCTCCTATAGTAACAGCATTAACGTCATATCAAGATGATTTTAAGATCGGTCATGATCGAACAATGGCTTCAATCGCAGGACAAAAATCCATAGTTATGTTTGTCGTTAAGAAGAATGTTACAATAATGGAAAGAATGTATAATTGGTTAACATCAACCCACCAACAACTGAATGCGGATGGAAAACTGCCGTATTCATTATTGTTGATTGATGATGAGGCAGATAATGCGTCAATAAACACGAATAAAGATGATTATACGCCAACAAAAACAAATAAAGCGATTCGTCAATTATGTGAGGCATTTATGAATTCCAATTATGTCGGATTTACAGCTACGCCATATGCTAATATTTTTATAAATCCGGAAAGTGATAACGAAATGCTTAATGCAGATTTGTTTCCCCGTGATTTTATCTATGTTTTGCCGACGCCATCTCCTTATATAGGAGCCTTGAAAATGTTTTGCAATCCAACCGTGAAAAATCCTATTTGTGGAAGTTGTTCCTATATGTTAAGATATATTACTGATATTATGGAACCTACAACGGAAGATTTAAGAAATATGTCACCTGATGAGAAAAAATCAAGGATTCTGTATTTTAAACATGGGAAAGATTGGCGTGGTGAGTTACCACCATCATTATATGATGCGCTGAGAAGTTTTTATATAGCGAATGTATTATATGATTTAGGTGGGTATGGCACAAAACCAAGAACAATGTTGGTGAATGTAACACGTTTCCAACCTGTTCAATCATATATAAAACAAGTGTTAAAGGAGCAAGTTCAAAAAGATTATGATGAACTACGTTGTAATTTATCGGGTAATTATACTATAGATAGTACAAATAATTCTTTATTTAAAAAATTAATTGCCCTTTATGAAAGTTCTTCTAATATGGAATACAATTCTGACATGGGAAACTATTCAAATTTGGGATATAATATCCAAGATGTATTGAATAAAGATAATTTGTTACGTGCCATAGAATCAATACGTGTGATTGTCGTAAATGGAACGCAAGAATCAAAAGGCGATACTCCTGATTATAAAACGAATCCTTCTCAAAGAATCATTGCAGTGGGAGGTTTGGCTTTGTCTCGAGGATTAACATTGAGAGGATTAATGATTAGTTATTTCTATCGTAATACTGCGACCTATGATACATTAATGCAAATGGGACGTTGGTTTGGATATAGACCTAATTATGAAAAACTTTGCCGTGTATGGATAACTAATTCAAGTGCCGATTGGTATCGAGATATTGCTGAATCAACGGAAGAACTGAAGAAAGATTTGGATAGAATGAATCGCCAACATCTTACTCCTAAAGATTTTGGCTTGAGAATTAGACGAGACAACACAGCTTTGGAAATTACGGCCCGGAATAAGATGGGAACTGGAAAGCCAATCCACGAAATGATTTCTTTTTGGGGGGATATTTTTGAAACTCCATATTTTAGTGCAGACAAGAAGTTAAATGACAATAACCTGACTGCAACAAAAAAGTTTATTAATGATATTATGTCAAATAATTGTCCATTTGCACAAGAGGGAACTGGCTCAACGATGATATCAAGAAATGTACCTATTGATTTGGTAAAAACATTTCTCAACATGATAAAAGATTCAATTTCTGTATTTAATAGACGATTTAATGTAGAAAAAATAAAGGAATTCATAGAAGATAACGAATCCCTATTCCAGAATTGGGATGTCGCCTTGGTAGGTGGTGAAGGAGGAATGTGTGAAATAGCTTCTGGAGTAATCGTGAGGAAACCTGCACGTACATTAAGTATATTAAACGATGAGACCTATGCATTTTCTAGTAGGGGAGCTATTGGAGGTGCTAATGATGGGAAAATAGGAGTATCTAAACAAAAGGATATAATTGAATCTGATTATAGGCAGAAAGAAGCAGAAAGTAAAAATGTTCGCTCAGAAGATATTTCTATTGGTCGCGAAACTTGGTTTAAATATGTTGATCGTAACCCAATGATTTTGATATATTGTGTGACTGCTAAAAATAAGGAAGATAAAATGGAGATGAATTTAAAGTCATATATAGATTCTTTAAATGGAGACCCAATAATGGGATATGCAATTGGTTTCCCTGGTAAAGGACATACGGCAGAAGAACATGATTATTATGAAAATATTGTGGCTAGAAATCAAAATGATGAAGTAGAAGATGATGATTTAGAATAATAATAAAATATGATTACAACGGCAGATTTTTTAAGTATTCCTTCAATTGGACAGTATAAAAGGGTAAGTGCAACTCATCCCCTGGATCTTTATATTGGAAAAGATAATAATGGTAGATATTCATTTGAATATAAGGGGACGTTTGAGCCTAATAAAAAGGTTCGTTCGACAGATATAATAGACGTAGGGCATTATAGAATCAATTCTGATACTTCTATTGTACTATCTTTAAAAGATGAGAAAAGTTTAGCTCGATTTTGTAGCTTTTGCGATGATATATGCGAGCAAACCAAGAGTTTGCCTAAGGGCGCAAAGCAAGGTTATGTTTTGGTCTGTAATGTATATTTTGCGTGGCAGAAAATGTTTAAAACCCAAAATGAAAAATTCTCAGAGGAAAAAATAAAAGGTTTGATGGGAGAATTATTATTTCTTCGAGATGTAATGATACCTATGTACGGAGTAGATGATTCAATCTTGTCATGGTCTGGACCAGAGAAGATGAAAAAGGATTTTTCTATCGGTAATACATGGTATGAAATAAAAACCATTGATGCCGGCAAACCATCGGTTGGAATATCCTCTATCGAACAGTTGGAATCTACTACTGATGGTGAATTGGTTGTTTTTCAATTGGAAAAGATGTCCGCACAATCTCAGGGAATTACTTTGAATTCGCTAATTGACGATATACAAAAACAAATTTTATCGGTACAAATAAAGGATGTCTTTTTTTCTAAATTGGAAAAGTTAGGTTATCATTATAATGTATTATATGATGATTACGTATATAATCAAAATAAAATGGTTGAATATATTGTTGATGCATCATTTCCACGAATGAAAAAAAATGTTTTGCCTTCTGCGATAATTAAAGCATCGTATGAATTAGATTTAAACGAATTAGAATCGTATAAAAAATAATATATGGAGTTGTCAGAATATAGAGAAGAATTTTTGTCTTCATTGCGGAGTGATGCTAAATTATATGGGAATCCTCATGAAATACAGTTTGTGGAATCTGCATTAGAATTGTTGGAGAAAAATGAAGAGATAATAGATCCAATACATTGTTTTTGTAATTATAAGGGTTCTCGAAATAGAAATATTGGATTCCATGCGTATTCATATAGTGAAGCGGATTCTTCCATAATTTTGGTAATTACTGATTTTGAAGACTCTACAGAAACATCAAATCTTACCAATGAAGATATAGTAGATTTATCTAATAAAATGCGATATTTTATAGAGGATGCGTATAATGAGAATATAAAATGCGATATTTCGGATAGTATTTTGGATATAGCTAAAGAATTCCGTGAAAAAATTGGCTATGCAGAAAATACGGAGATAACATCTTTTCGATTTTATATTGTTACAAACAAAACATTAAGTAATCGTGTGAAAAGTGTTGAATCTCAAGATTTGTTAAATCGTCCTGTTTCTATTCAAATATGGACGTTGGAACGTTTTTTTGATAATTATAAAAGTTCTTTAAGTGAAAGAATAAATATAAAATGTAAGGATTGGGGAATAGAAGGAATACAATGTATAAAAGCCAATGTTGCTTCTTCAAATATATTTGATTCTTATATGGGTATTGTGCCGGGGTTGTTATTAGCTAAACTTTTTAAGAAATATCAAGCTCCTTTGTTAGAAGGAAACATTCGTTGTTTCTTGAGTGCAAAGGGAAAAATTAATAAATCTATAAAGGCGACAATCGTTGGTGAACATCCAGAAAACTTTTTTACCTATAATAATGGCATAGCAGTTGTTTCTAATTCAGTGAAATTGTCAGACGATGGACATTATATAACCGAATTTGATGGATTCCAAATTATAAATGGAGGGCAAACAACAGCATCTCTTACCAATGCTCTGATAAAAGGAGAAGCGCCGGCCGGCAATATGGAGAAAATTTTTGTTCCCATGAAGCTGACCGTTCTTAATTTTAATTTGGACGATTTTGAGACGGTGGAAGAACAACAAAAAAAACAAGATTTGTATAACACAATAGTAAAAGATATTTCTAAAAGTTCCAATTGGCAAAATCCAACCAAAGAAGCCGACTTTTTCTCTAATGATCCGTTTCATAGAGAAATGGAAAAATTGTCTATGGAAATTACAACGCCTATTCTACCTGGACAGATATCTGGTACATATTGGTTTTATGAACGTTCAAAAAACAGATGGGATCAGTCTACTTTTTATATGACAAAAGCCAAAAGAAATGCTTGGATTGCATTACATCCCAAAAAACAAGTAATTACCAAAGAAAAACTTGGACAATATTATAATACTGTTGATATGTTACCACATTACGTGTGTAAGGGCGCGGTAGCAAATATGCCAATTTTTGCAAGGACAATTATGGATATTATGGCAACAAAAAAAGATATTATAAATAGTTTCTTTTTTAAGAAATATGTTGCGGCAAAAATTCTATTTGATGAGACTGACCGAATTATAGATAATGCCCCGTGGTATAATAAAGGTGGATACAAAGCGATGTATGTTCCTTATACAATTTCAAAAATTATTGCGACCTTGCCAGAGGGAAAAGAAATCGATTGGAAGCGTATATGGGGAAATCAAAGTGTATATGAATCATTGGTACGACAAATTGAAATTGTTGCTAAAAAAACGATGGAGTTTTTGAAAGCTGAATCTCATGGAGGAATAGAACGTTCGTTTGCTGTTAAGGAGGAAACGTGGAAAAAATATAGAAACGAGCCATTAAATTTAGAAGATGATTTTTTGCAAGACTTGGCGGATAGTAACGAGTTCAAATTAGAAGAGAAATCGGCAGCAAAAGTTGTTCGTTTCAATGATCAAGTTGATTTGTTCGCAAAAGTGCATACTTTAGGTGGAGAATATTGGTTGGAGGTTTATGAAGATTTGGAACGTCAGAAATTATTGTCGCCAGGAGAACGTGGTATTATAAAATCTATGGGTGAATATCTTCAAAGAGGGTATTTCCTTAGTGATGCGCAAGTAAAAAAGTTATGGAAAGTTGTTCAAAAAATAGAAAATGAAACGGATTATATATTAAAATGATAAAATCAAAATATTTGTGATGCTATCGGTGAAAAAATAACACACAAAAATAATCTTTATAATATCAATGGGATAAGGTACTTTGAAGAACCTACAGATGATGAGGTTGCACTTCAAAAATGTGGTCATTGGAGCTAATGAAGATACAAGTTTAACACCTGTCCTAGGAACCTTGTTGTCTGTTTGTTTCCGAGATTATTGGTTTGAAGAATAGGCAGGGTATGAGGTTTTTAAAACCCTCTCTTGACAAACTAAATTTCGGTTGCTCCGTGGTAGATTGTCAACAATGGCGTTATGTTCCAAGATTTTCTTGGTTTGAGCCTTTCAAGCTCGTTATGGATGTTAGGCAGAGTTCCTACGGCGATGCCGAAGGGAATTTCTGTTTGAGCCCTTCGGGCTATTTTCCATACCCTCAACTTGCCCAATAAAAAATCCTCAACTTACCCAATGAAAATCCCTCAACTTCCACAACGAAAATTGTGAAAATGTTTGATTATCAATTAAAATGAATATCAGCCAAGATGTATATTGTTTCCTCAAAAATCCTATCTTATAATTGGGAAAATTCCCTGATTTTTAGTATATTTGTATATAGGTCATTATTAAATAAATAATGAGGCATACATGCGAAGAGGAAAATCACATGTGAAACGAGATTTCTTGACTAAAACTTTTGATGAATATGGAACAATGGACAGACAACTTTGGTGTACAGTTTGAAAAAGACGAAAATGGAGTGGTGTCGTTGGTGAAAGCTCCTCATGACATACAAGAATATTCCGTTCCCGATTATGTCACCAAAATTGGCGAATGTGCCTTTAGCCAATGTTATGCCTTAACAAAGATTTCAATTCCTAATTCAGTTATAAAAATCGGCGATTATGCCTTTTTTGAATGTTTTGGTCTCACAAGTGTGTCAATTCCTGAATCGGTTGTTGAGATTGGAACTTGTGCATTTGGATATTGTGTTGAACTTACGAGCATTTCTATTTCAATGTCGAACATGAAACTTGGAGCGGGTGTATTTGTAGGTTGCCTTAAGCTTACACATATTACGATTCCTGAACCAAGACCACAAACTGCTAATACTAAAGTTCATTTTATAAAAAAACGAGGATATTATATTGAGTATTCAGAAGCAGATCCGAATTGTCCTTTTTAATACTCCTGTTTTTGCAATAATCATAGTTGACAAGACATATAGTTATGGAAAAGTGGACCGACTCGGCAGGCATTGGATTTGAAAAAGATGGCAACGGAGTTGTGACGCTCCAAAATTTTCCCAAAAACATAAAAGAATACTCTGTTCCCGATTTTGTAACCATAATCGGAGACCGTGCGTTTAGTGATTGCACGGAACTTGCAACCGTATCAATCCCTGATTCAGTTAAAAGAGTTGGCTGCGCTGCGTTTGCCAACTGCACAGGACTGACACATGTTACAATCCCCAATTCAATACGGAGTTTGGCTCCGGGAACCTTTCTCGGCTGTAGCGGACTGAAAACCGTTAGTATTCCCAATACGGTAACGGCAATCGGTCGCGGTGCTTTCAACGGCTGCCATTCGCTTACGGACATTACAATTCCCGATTCGGTAGCGGTAATTGGAAAATATGCGTTCCAAAGTTGCCACAGTCTTACAAGTGTTGCCATTCCTCATTCAGTAACGACGATTGGAGACGACACTTTTTCTGATTGTTTGGGGCTGACAAGCATTACCATTCCAGATTCGGTTATGGAAATTGGCCGCCATGCATTCGCGGGTTGCACAAAACTTGCCCGTATTACCATTCCTGCTTCCGTAACGAAAATCTATGGCTTGGCGTTCGAAGCATGCGAAAACCTTGTTGTTCACCTTTCCAAGAAATCCTCGCTCAAAGACAACTCCTTTTGGGGGTGTAAGCAAGTGGTGAGGGACTTCTAATAAGACAAATTATAAATTCTGTTTGAAAACAACCGTTCCGTTTTCAACAATTGCATAGTACTTAGGCATAGTGTCAATAAAAAAACAGCCGTCAATTTCCTTGGGAACTTCCATACGCGTATGTCCAACAACCTGACGGTAGCCGTCAATCTTATCCTGCAATAACGAACCTGGTCGAATCCAAATAGGGGATTGGGAAACCGTGTCGCCATATTGGTCGTAGCCGCAATACACGTTGAAATCGAATGTGCAAAGTGGCAGGTTTTCAAACGTAACGTCGTGAACATCGCTCAGACAAGCAATGTCGGAAAGCCATGTTTTCGACACTCCAGCGTGAGAGAAAATAATATCGTCGTGTATAAAAACTGGTTGAATCAATCGTTCGTCGTATAGGTATTGCAGATGTTCCAGGCATTCGTCGTTTGTCTTCTTGTTCCATTGGCTGCTCTGCTCGTTGTTGAGATACGATGCGTCGTGGTTTCCGTACAGCAGCACGCAACGGTCTTGTAACTGCTGTTTTAGGTCAATCAACTTGCGCAAGGTTGTTTTAAACACGGTAGAATTTAGATTTTCGTGAGAATCAACGTAGTCGCCTAAAAAGACAACCGTGTCGAAGGTCTCTTTCGATAGGATTTTTTCCCAGTCCGACAAACCGTGTATGTCTCCAAATACGAGTATTTTCATACTTGCGCGATTTTGTTTTTTCCTATTGTTTTCCGATTAATAGGGTATCGCTAATATAGCAATTTTTTACAAAAAAACAAATCATTTTTTTACATTATACAGAACTCGTTTGATTTTGTCGTGCGGTTTTTTCAAAATAAAATCTTCGTATAAATACGAAAAGAGTAGGGCAAATCGTTATTGTTTTGATAACTTTTTTTATATTTGACGTAAATTTGAACTACGATGAATATACGAGTGTTAAAGCTTCTTTTCCTATTGCTGTTATTGGCAGGGAATGCTTTTTGTCAGAATGATGAAGATAAGATAAAATCCATGCGAATGGACGCCGAATATTATTTCTATAACGGAAATTATGAGGAGGCATTGAAAATTTACAAGGACATTTTGCAATTGGTGCCCGACAATTGTAACATAAATTACAAGATAGGTATCTGCTATCAACGTTTGCCATTCGAGGCGGGACGTTCCATCAATTATCTGAAAAAAGCGGTGAAAGAGGTTACTGCCGATTATATAGAGGGTTCCATCTCCGAAAACAAGGCGCCTATTTCTGCGTGGTATGCGTTGGCTCGTGGCTATCATACCAATAAATTCTACGAAGAAGGTGTCGAGGCATATCAACAATACATTGACCGATTGTCGCCCAACGAGTTGCAAGCTCGCAAACGTGCCATGCGTGAGATGATTTCGTGTAGAACGGCTGCCGAGATTATTAAGAAACCGGTGCCTGTTGAAATATATAATATAGGTAACGTTCTCAATACTGAATTTAACGACTTCAATCCATGTCCTACAGCCGATGCAAAGGTTTTGTTCTTCACTCGTCTCGAAAAACTGCAAGTTATTTATAAAGACGGAACGCTTGGTTCGGTGGAACGTAAATTGAGAATCTACACGACGCGATTCCTCGGGGGAGAACGTTGGTCGGCACCTGTCGATATTTCAGACGATTTGCATACTTACGGACATTGTAGCGTGTTGAGCGTCAACGATGAAGGCACGTTTATGCTGATTTGCCGTCATACGTCGTTTTCCGATATGGATGACGTGCTGAAAGGTGGTATTCTTTATTATAGTACTCGTCCCGACAGAGCTTCGCCGTGGACGCCGATGCGTAAATTCGGAAAGAATATCAACATTACAAAGGCGTTGATTTCGCAAGCTGCCATTTCCAATGACGGAAAAACCTTGTATGTGGTTTCCAATAAAGAAGGCGGTTTCGGTGGTTACGACATTTGGAAAAGTGAGTTGAAGAATGCCGAGAAATTTGAATGGTCAAAGTTGCAAAACCTTGGAAATGCTATCAATACTGAATATGATGAGTCTTCTCCGTATATTTTGAAAGACGACAAGACCTTGTATTTTACTTCGGTAGGTCATTACAACATGGGTGGATTCGATATCTTTAAATCAACCTTGGGAACCGATGGGAAATGGTCGGAACCAGAAAACTTGGGACACCCAATCAATACGCCGAACGACAACCAGTTCTACAAACCTGCGGTTGATGGTCAAATGGGCTTTTATTCCGTTGCTTACAACGAAGGATATTTCACCTTTGGCGGATATGATATCTTCCAAGTGGAATATGTGACGCCTGATATTCTTGTGCCAGCAACATTTAAGGGTAAAATTTCATTTGAAGATAATTCAAACAAGTATAAACAAGTGAGAGTTCAGGTTCGTAAAGACATTTCGAACGAGGTGATAAAAGAATTGCGTACCGACGATGAAGGTAACTATGAATGTAAATTGTCGGAAGGAACCTATACGATTGAATACATTTGTCCGAATTATATCAGAGCTCAACGACGAATTACCGTAGAACGCTCAACCGAGAAGAAGGATATCGAGATTGATATGCAACTTCAAACCGACGATTTGATTTTAATCGATGATATAGAATAATTGTAATGAACGTCCGCACCATATCGCCGGAACAGGCATTGAGCAAGCTTATGACGTATTGCTCAAAAATGGAACGAAATGAACAGGATGTCCGGAAAAAATTGCAATTATGGGCTATTTCGGAAAATGATTCCAAGAAAATCATAGCTCGTTTACAAGACGATGGTTTCATTTCCCAAGAACGATACGTCTCGTCGTACATTCGTGGCAAATTCGTGTACAACAAATGGGGAAAGACGAAAATCAAATACGGACTGTTACAAAAAGGTTTCAAGGATTCGCTGATACAACCGTTGTTGGACGATTTTTTTGAAACGGTAGATTACAAAAAAACAATAACGAAAGAATTACAAAAGAAGAATAAGACATTGCATACTGATGATTTATACGAACGAAAAGCAAAATTGATGCAATTTGCCCAAAGTCGGGGATATGAATTCGATGTGGCATTGTCGTGTGTGGAAAAGATAATAAATAGTTGAAAGTTGAGGGTTGAAAGTTGAAAGTAATGTAGTGACGCAACGCTTGCGTCCAAAATTGATAAAAAATTATGATTACCATTGACCAAATAAAAGAGTTAGTTGAGCGTCAGCAGACGTTAAGGAGGCATCTTTGACATTGATAACCGATTGATTCGATTAGACGAGGAAGAGCAAAAAACGCACGATCCGAACTTCTGGGATGACCCTAAACAAGCGGAACAACAGTTACGAAAGGTTACATCCATAAAAAAATGGACCGAAGCATACGCTGCCGTTGAAAAGGCGTCGGAAGACTTACAAGTGCTTGCCGATTTTTATAAAGAAGGCGAGGCAACGATGGACGATGTTGAAAAACAGTATAATGAAACGTTGAAACTGCTTGAAAATCTTGAATATAAGAATATGCTTCAAAAGGAAGAAGACCAGTTTGGGGCTATTTTGAAGATAAATCCGGGAGCAGGTGGTACCGAAAGCCACGATTGGGCGTCAATGCTGTTGAGAATGTATATGCGTTGGGGCGAGGCAAATGGCTACAAAGTAAATACAATCGACATTCAAGACGGAGATATTGCCGGTATCAGCTCGGCTACGATCGAGTTTGAGGGCGAATATGCCTACGGCTATTTAAAAGGCGAGGCAGGAGTACACAGATTGGTGCGTATTTCACCGTTCGATGCCGGTGCTCGCCGACATACGTCGTTCGCTTCGGTGGATGTTGTCCCTATGGTTGACGATACGATAGAAATTGTGATAAATCCCGCCGATTTGGAATGGGATACCTATCGTTCGAGTGGCGCGGGCGGACAAAATGTCAACAAGGTGGAGACGGCAGTGCGATTACGCCATAAACCTACGGGTATCGTGATTGAAAATATGGAGACACGTTCGCAATTGCAAAATAGAGAAAAAGCTCTCGCGTTGCTGAAATCGCAATTGTATCAGATGGAATTAAGAAAACGCGAGGAAGAACAGGCGGCACGCAACGGCGAGAAACTAAAGATAGAGTGGGGATCGCAAATTCGTAATTATGTGTTGCATCCATATAAATTGGTGAAAGACGTACGTACGGGGTATGAAACCACCAACACGCAAGCTGTGTTAGACGGTGATTTGAATCCTTTCATAAAAGAATATCTTATGTGGTTGTCGCGACCAAGCGAGTAAACGAATTGTTCTCAAATAAAAAATCCCGACTGGAAAACCAATCGGGATTTTTTTTGTATGCAAATTTCTATTATTGAATTTGTGCTTCTAAAGAATCGGCAATTGCGTTGGCAATCGTATCAGCCGTGCATTCAACTGCTTTTGGCTCTGGAGTAGAGTAGGTGTTAGCAGCATCGTATTTGCGAACACAACGAACGCTCAAACCAGTCGTTCTGCCAATGTGACTCTTGTTAAGTCCTACATATTTTTGTGATTCTGCACTGATGTTCTTCATATACACATACATAGCATTTGCTTCGTTGTGAGGAGTGTTTGTCCACCACAAGCCAAGATTTCCTTCTTCGTAGAATTTACCGTTTCTCTCGCGGAAACCTGAAGCTTTAGCAGCAAAACTTGTGCTGTCCCAACCAAGTGTGGTAGGAACTTTGTCCCAACCTGTTGAATCTACTATGCCTGCGTATGTTGCTGCCACTTGCAACCATACAGAATCGGCAGGAACGTACCAACCTTCTGGACAAGGATTTGCCTGAACGGCAGCATAGTTGTACAATACTTCTGCACCGTCTTCATTATTATATGTAGCGTAGGCAGGTTCAGTTGTATTTGCCCAGTCTTCTTCGGCGGTTACATTTGCTATTGCTGTTCCGTCAGCCAATTTAGTCGTTTTCAGGTTTGATGCAAACCATTCGTAGTCACCAATTTTCACTACTTTATACTGGTTTCCGTCAATGTCTTGTACGGTGCTTACCACATCGTCGGCTGATGCCTGCGGACAACGGTTGTAGTTTGCTTCGGTCTTTTCCTCGCTACAAGCAAAGAAGAAGGCGAGAGATGATGCTATTAAAATTACTTTTTTCATAATGCTCATTAATTGTTAGATTCAACTGAAGCAGCTTTTGCAGCAGCTCTTTCACGTAATTTTTCTTGAATTTCTTGAACTTTCTCTTTAGAAAGTGGGTATTTCCAAATCAAAACGATAGTAAGCAACATCGAAACGGTTGGAATCCATACATACATTTCGCGGATCAAGTTCAAATCGCTCACTGAAATGATTGGGTTTGCACCGTCAATACCAACAAGTACAAGAACGTAACCAGCGATGATTGACACTAATGCGATAGCCAATTTAATCAAGAAACCAGAAACGGCAGTGAACATACCTTCACGACGGCTTCCGTGTTCGTATTCGTCGTAGTCGCAGATGTCGGCTGTGAACGAGCCAATCAACGGCCAGCACATTGCCAATCCCATGTTGATGATTACTGGTGGGAATACTGCCAAGAATGGAGCAGAAGGAGTAAACAAGAACCAGCTTGATACATATCCGAGAATTGCAACGGTAGAACCGAGAATCAACAACGTACGTTTGTCGAAGAATTTTGCAATTCGGTTAACGATGATTACCATTAAAATTTGTGTTGCTGGTTGCAAAATAGCAGTGTAAACACCAATATGACCAGCCAACTCTTTGTGCGTTACAAACGATTCTTCAAATGTGAATGTGAATGGATGACGCCATGTCCAGTTGAAAATGCTGTGCATACCGTCGGAACAAACGTGATACATTGATATGTAACCAAGCAACGGCAACATGAAGAACAATGCCACATATACGAAGAACAAAGAACCCATCAACAAAAGGAATGGTTTTGACTTGAATGTCACAACCAACGAAGGCCAGAATGGGTCTTTCTTTTGTGCCTGAGTACGTTCCATATTCTTTTCCTTACAGAAAATAGCAGGAATCACACCGAAGATGATGATTAAGATACCGACAATGATACCAAGCTTACGAGCTCCGTCAACTTCGTTACCGCTACCTTTCATAAAATCCAACTGACAGATAAGATATGCGGAACCGATAAGAATACCGATAACGTACGAGAATATTGATTTATACGTCTGCAGCTTGGTTCGTTCCGTGTAATCCTCCTCAAGTTCCAGACCGAGGGCTCCGTACGGCATTTGCCAGATTGCCATCACAATGTAGAAAAGTGACACAATAGTAATAAAGTACACTGTCTGCATTATTCCCGGCGTGCGTGGTGTAAACCAGATTGCAATAAACGTCAGTGCAAGAATGAATGCACCGAAGAATATCCATGGACGACGACGGCCCCATTTAGAACGGGTGTTGTCACTCAAGTTTCCGAAGAATGTGTCGGAAAAACCTTCGATGAATTTTGAAGCACTTGTTGCGATACTAATCACAACTGGACTTACACCCATACCAATTTGGAAAATGTTGAAACTTAATGATGGGAAGACGTTCATCGCAAGGTTTTCAGCGAAACCTCCACTTGCCCATGCCAATTTTTCGCCTCCCGAAGACATTGACTTTGAGGTCTTTGCCGCAGAAGTGCTTGAATTTTGATTTTCTGTATTATCCATAAAAAAGAAAATTATTTTATTTAGTTTGAGGCAAAGTTACAAAATTTCTCGTTTGCACCGTGTGTTTCTGCAATTAAAAATGGCTTTTTTTTTGAAAAAAGATAGATTATTTCTTTTATGTGTGTTTTTTCATAATAATTCATTATGTTTGTACTGATTGTTTAACATTTAATTTTAAAGCTATGAAAAAACATTTTTTCTTGAGCCTATTGGCAGCGGTGTCTTGTCTGGCAATGGTAAGTTGTGGTGACGATGACAATGACAAAAAGGATTCTGGAAATGAGTTGGTTAACAAAGTTTCCGACAACCAGATGATTTTTAATGATGAAAAATTTGACCTTACGGTAACTGTGAGTGTTAGACCACCAGCAAACGAGGATGTAGGTGCGTATTATGTTGAAGTTCAGTCTTCTGCATTTGTAGGGAGGTTTGATTTGGGAACTCCATTAAAAGGTGTGATTATTGACTTGGCAGATCCGGTGAAATCAGTTAATGAAAATCAACTGTCATTTGGATTAGGTGGTAATGAAGAATTCGTATCATTCTTCTCAATGGATGTATATGATTCAAAAGTATATTCTCAAGTAAATGATGTGGAGTATTCTGAATCATCGGGATTTAGCGAAGGTTCTCTTATTTTTACTCACACTAATGATGAATTCACACTTACGATGTATGGCACGCTCAAAAACAATGATCGATTTGCTTTGAAACTTGTTGTTCCTGAAGATGAAGTGGACTATTGGAACAATAATTGATTTTTATAAAAAATATCGAAAAAACGAGATTCCATGCGAGTCTCGTTTTTTTTTGTACCTTATTATAACGTTATTGCTTCCCCTTGTTTTACTATTATAAATGGTATGTCGGGATTTTGCCTCTTCATTATTTCGGCAAATAGGTCGGGATTGCCGCCGTGCATGGCAAACATTCCATAATGACAAGGTATTGTCTGCTTTGGTTTGAGTGCTCGTGCGAGTTCCGCGCATTCCTTTTCGTTGAGATTTCCCCACGCACCGTTTATAGGAGCAATCATAACGTCGAATTGCCCCAAGGCACGAAAGTAGTCTGCCATATCGAGTCGGAGACAGGTGTCGCCGGCAAAATAGATTTTCTTGCCATCAACGCCAAGTACAAGTCCTACGGCATCGGGAGCACCGTCGCCGTGGTCGCAGGGAACGAAATAAAAAGAGATTCCGTCGGCTTCAATTTTGTCACATACGGTAACGAATGTACAACGGGATTTGTCTATTTGTAAGCTCTCAACGTCGTTTTCGCACGATGGTGTGGTGAAAAGCCGTGCGTTAGTATGACGCATAATATCGGGGAGTGCATCTTCGTCAAAATGGTCACGATGTCCGTGCGAAGCAATTATGTAGTCGAATGGAATACTCTGTGTATCAAGAATTTGTGGTAGCAATCGTTGCAGACCATCTTTCCCTTCCAAACGATACACACAATCTGACAAATACATGTCGTAACCAATATATTTGCCAGTTGCTGTCTTTATTATAAATCCCGCTTGTCCAAGGAAAAACAAATGTGTTTGTTCCAATGGGGCAGAGAGCACCGATTGTGCGAAATCACTATTATTTTGTATAGAGCACTTTTGCATTCGCTTCAACGTCGTGTGTAACCCATACGTTTGCACCGATTACGGCACCTTTGCCTATGGTGATTCTGCCTAACAATGTCGCATTTGAGTATATAATAACATCGTCTTCCACAATCGGGTGGCGTGGAATGCCTTTGATAGGATTGCCATTTTCGTCAAGTGGGAAGTTTTTCGCACCAAGCGTAACACCTTGATACAGTTGAACATGGTTGCCAATAATACACGTTGCTCCAATCACAACGCCCGTGCCGTGGTCAATGGTGAAGTATTCGCCGATTTGTGCGGCGGGGTGGATGTCGATTCCAGTGAGAGAATGTGCCATTTCCGTAATAATTCTTGGAATAAGTGGCACGTTGAGCAACAAAAGTTCGTGTGCCGTGCGATAATGAAGCAATGTTTTAATCACAGGGTAGCAGAAAATGATTTCGCCATAAGATTTTGCCGCCGGGTCACCATTGTATGCTGCCTGAATGTCGAGCGAAAGCATGTGGCGAATGTAGGGCAGACGTTTGATGAACGCTACGGCTATATCTTCCGCCATTTCTGCTGCTTTTTCTTTGGTCAAGTCTTTGCATTCTTGACAGTCGAACAACAGTCCTCGTTGGATTTGTTGCGAAAGCATCGCAAAAAGCTTGTCAACATTCACGCCAGTATAAAAACTGATGGTATCGTGGCACACCACATCGCGACCGAAATAGCCGGGGAAAATGATTTCTTGTATCGTTTCCACGATTTTAGCCAATGCATTGACCGATGGCATAGGCACGTCACCAGTCGATTTGTGATAAACCAAATTGTACGACTCGGGTGACGAGAGTTCTTGTACCGTTTGTATTATTTGTTGTCTGTTATCCATTATTCATTTAGTTGTATTGGCAAAGATAATAAAAGTTTTCGTGCGTTGAGAAAAAGTGACGAATTTCATTATGTAAAAAAAAATGTGCTTGTCGGGCTTTATAAGCAAATTATCCCTACTTTTGTGTATTAAATATAGAGTTGTGAAGAGGATAGTAGTTTTATTTTGCTTTTCGGTTTTGTCGGCGATGGGATTCGCTGCCGAAGGACTGTGGATTCCAATGTTGGTTGAACAACAAATTCTGCCCGATATGCAAGCGCAGGGTTGCAAACTTACCGCCGAACAAATTTATAGTGCCGAAAAAGCGTGTCTGACTAATGCAGTGGTGCAAATCGGCAATGGTTGCACGGGTAGTTTTGTGTCGGGCGAAGGATTGGTGCTTACAAATTACCATTGCGTTGAGTATCATATATCTAAAGCATGCGAAGGAGGAAAGGAGTATTTGAAAAATGGTTTCTTCGCAAAGTCAAGGGACGAGGAAATTCCAACTGCCCGTCTGTCGGCAACAATGATGCTCGCAATGTTCGACGTGACCGACCGTGTGCTCGATTTGAAGAAGGGCGGACTAAATATGGAGCAAATCACCGATTCCATTACCAAGGATTCCACCCAGGAATTTCAATTTTCGATAGAGGAGTTCTTTTCTGGAAATCAGTATTTCATGTTTAAGACAAAAACATATTCCGACGTTCGTCTTGTTGCGTTTATGCCTGCCGACATCGCTCAGTTTGGCGGCAACGCCGACAATTGGAGTTGGCCTCGTAGCAGTGCCGATTTTGCCTTCCTTCGCGTATATGAAAACAACGAGCCGGTTCAACCTCGAAAATCGTTGGAAATCAATACGAAAGGTGTGAAAGAAGACGATTTTACAATGGTTATCGGGTATCCTGCCGAAACAAAAATGTATGGCTCGGAAGGGGAGTTGTCAATGATAATCAATGAATTGAATCCTGCACAAATTGCGATGCGCGACATTCGTTTGCGCCCAATCTGCCAGTATATGGATAAGGGCGAAAAAGAATATCAGGAAGTGTATGCACAATATTCCTCGTTGTCGAACTATTATGTGAAATGGCTGTCGGAAGGAGAAGCGTACAAGAATTCTCTTGCTGATTTGGCTCGTCGCGAAAGGGATGCAAATCTTGAGTATTGGTTGGAAAAAAATGATTCGTTAAAGGAACAATATAAAGATGCGTTTTTCTTATACGATAATTATGCAGAATCATATTATGCCGCATACAGAAAGTTGGTGGTCTGCATGGAAGGGTTGTGGCGAATGAAGACGTTGTTGCCGTCGAGCATAGTCCTTTCGACGGATGGTCCGGAGCTCGGTACGAATTTCCTACGGGGGGAAAAGTTCCTTGACATTGTGAAAAAATACAATCCCGAATTGGAACGATCGGCTTTCATGTCGATGGGGGTATTGTTGATTATGCAGGACAAGGAACATATCTCGCTGCCGTCACTACAGAATTTAAAAACTTTAGAAGATTTTGCAAAATTTGAAGACAGTGTGTTCAACAAAAGCGTGTTTACCAACTACGACCGCGCCAAGAAGTTCCAGAAAAAGATAAACAAGAAATGGAAATACACTGAAAAAGATACTACTGGTGTTATGGAAGGTATATGGGACCTCGATGTGAGGCAATATCTCAAAAAAAACGATGCCTTATTTAGATTTACGCAAGATGTGTGGATTGAGTTACAAACGCTTTATACTGAATACGAAATGGCGAAACAAACGTTCGACAGCGTGAATTATATACGTCAGAAGGTATTGCTTGAATACACTCACGGTGCTATGTTTCCCGATGCAAATAACACAATGCGAATAAGTTACGGCACAGTTAAATCCTATACGAAGAAAAAAGGTGGTGCAGTATATGTTCCCGATAATCCATATTTAAGACGTGGGATACCGAGAGATACGAAAGTAGAACCTACTGACTCTGTTGTTCACTATCCGTATTATACCACGCTTGAGAGACTGGTAAAAATGACAAAGGAAAAACCTCGTGAATACAAGGCGAACGAAGATTTTCAAGTTATGCTGATGATAGAGGATGCAGAGTATGTTGTGAAAAATATTAATAAACTGTTACATGGTGATTCGGTTGTTGTGTCACAAGATGCAAAAGATAATTATGAATCATTTGTGCTGAATTTCATTACAACGTGTCAGACTTCGGGCGGAAATTCGGGCAGTCCTGTGCTCGACGCCAACGGCTATTTGGTCGGTCTGAACTTCGACCGAAACAAGGAAGGCACATTGAGCGACTATTATTATGATGAATCCGTTTGCAGAAACATCTGCGTCGATATCCGATACATTTTATTCTGCTTGGAACAATATGGCAAGGCAGACAATATAGTGAAGGAATTATCGTTAGTGGAATAAATTGATTGCTATGAGAAAATTTGCGTCGCTTGATACAACGAATAAATTATTGATGTTGTTGGTGTTGCCAATGATGTTCTTGATTTTGAAGGAACTTTCCAACATATTTGTTCCTTTGATTGTGGCGTGTTTCTTTGCCTTGTTATTTATGCCTTTTTTACGTTGGACAACTCGCAAGAATATCCCTCGTTTTGTTGCAATTATCGTGATTTTTGTGATTTTCATAGTCGTCGTCCGTTGCTGTATTTGGATTTTGCAGCTCACGAGCCAAGAAATCCGTAACACCGACGTACAGACGTGGCAGGCGATTTATGCCAATTTCAAGGATTTCATCATTCGCCTTGCCGTAATAGCAGGACTGAGCGAGGAATCTATCAGGGAACATCTTCAGGAAACCGACTTGATTTCGACATTATACGAGAATGCGGGCAACGTGTTCAATGCTGTTCGCAAGACGTTCTCGATTGTGTTTATGTCGATTTTCTTTATGATTTTGTTGTTGGTAAGTTCGTTCAACGGGCAACGATTTTTGGAAGTATTGTTGCTCAAGGACAAAACCTCGTCAATGCGTACATATATAACAATAGAGAAAAGTATTTCGAAATTCATATTGGTAAAAGTGCTGATTAGTTTGTTTACAGGCATTTCGTTCACCGTCTTGTGTTATTGTTTCGACGTGCAGTTTCCCATCTTCTGGGGTGTGCTTGCATTCGTGCTGAATTTTATTCAGATGATTGGCTCCATTATTTCCACGGCTATTATGTGTGTGTTTGCCCTCACGTGTTTGCCCACAATGTCGGTGACAATATTATTCATTGTACTCGCAATTGCAATCCAACTTTTGTTCGGTAGCATTCTGGAACCGATTTTTATGGGAAAAACGTTCTCCATTAACACAGTGACTATCATTGTTATGTTGTTTTTCTGGGGCTACGTGTGGAACATTCCGGGAATGATTTTGGCAGTTCCGTTGACCGTAGCTATGAAAACCATTATGGAACAATTTGACCGAACGAAGAAAATTGCCGAATTGATGTCGTAAGAAATAGATTATTGCTGTGTAATTTGACTTATTACATTATTTCATATATATTTGGGCAATAATTTTAAAACACTATGTCGTTTTATTCCGCGGTCGTCCGACCGATTTTATTTTCATTCGATCCCGAGACAATTCATAGTTTCACTATTAATTGGTTGTCGTTTTGGGGCAAAGTTCCTGGTGTACAATCAGTTATAAAGTGTCATTACAAAGTAAAATCCGATTCCGTTTTGGAACGTGAGGTTTTTGGCATAAAATTTCCTCATCCCGTAGGTTTGGCTGCTGGTTTGGACAAAAATGCGCAAGCATACGAAATGTTGGGCGCTATGGGTTTCGCATTTGTCGAAGTGGGAACAGTCACGCCACGTCCGCAGATTGGTAACCCCAAACCGCGTCTGTTTCGTTTGAAGAAGGACAAGGGGCTTATCAACAGAATGGGATTTAATAACGATGGCGTAGAGTCGATGATTCGAAACTTGAAAAAGCGTCATACGAAACTGATTATCGGAGGAAATATCGGAAAAAACGAAGTTACGCCTAACGAAGACGCTGTTCGCGACTATTTGTTGGGATTTAATTCCTTGTATGAATATGTAGATTATTTCGTGGTGAACGTAAGTTGCCCCAATCAGCAAAATCTGCGTGATTTGCAGGCAAGAGAACCGTTGACGAACTTGTTGCAGACATTGTGCCACGCAAATGAGGAAAAGCCGAAGCAGAAACCTATCTTGTTGAAGATTTCTCCTGATTTGACTCACGAACAGTTAGACGACATCATTGATATCGTAAAAGAAACGGGTATTGCGGGCGTTGTGGCGACAAACACGACAACGACTCGTAATAACTTGTCATATTCGCAAGAATACATTGAATCCATCGGAAATGGCGGATTGAGCGGTGCACCAGAGACGAATTTGTCAACCGAGGTGATTCGTTATGTACACGAAAAATCACAGGGTGCTTTCCCGATAATTGGAGTGGGAGGTATTATGAGTCCCGAAGATGCGTACGAAAAACTGGAGGCAGGAGCGAGTTTGGTGCAGATTTATAGCGGTTTTATATACGAAGGACCGTCGTTAATCAAGAAAATTTGCAAATATATCGTTAAGAAAAGCACGAAATAGCAAAGTTTTTCTTTTGAAAATGAATTAGTTACGATGTTATTGTAATTTTTTTTGAAAAAAAACGTCTCAAACGGATGTGATAAGAAAAAAAATAGTACATTTGCAACGCAATCGCGAGAATAGCTCAGTTGGTAGAGCACGACCTTGCCAAGGTCGGGGTCGCGGGTTCGAGTCCCGTTTCTCGCTCAGATGAATTCGCCTGGATGGTGGAATTGGTAGACACGCAGGACTTAAAATCCTGTGGACATTGCGTCCGTGCGGGTTCAATTCCCGCTCTAGGTACTAAAAAAAGTTAGAAGACTCGTCAAGAGTCTTTTTTGTTTTAGGAGGTTTCCTAACATTTCCCATTTCAATAAAAACGATTGGCGTTTTTGTTTCACTAAACAATAATCTTTGTTAGCACGATTTTCCGACTGAGTTGGCTGGCGTGTAGAAAATCAATGGAGTGTAGCGTTGAAAATGAGTTGGTGCCTTAATTCGATTTCTCTTTCAGCTGTCGAACGAGTTTGTGAACCTTGGTAATGGAAACTCGTTCTTTTTTGCGTGTAAACTCGTCTGGAGTGTTGCTGAGAGTATGATGAAAGTTAGCGGCTATATAATCGCCTTTTTTGCTAAATGTTCGCATATAGAAGCAAATGATTTCAATGTTGTTTTTCCGCAAAACCTCCATATTATCGGCAGTCAGTTCATATACGGCAGTCGCTTGTCCGTCGATAAAATCGTTGATTCCCTTGTCTTTGCATATTATACTGTCGCCATTCGCCAATTCCATTGTTATATCACCCGAAATGCCGCATTTGTGGAAATAATCGCACAAATCTTTGTCGGATTCCAAATTCACGTTGATTTCCAACAAACCGCCTGTCGGCGTCTTTGCAATTTTTAGGTTTATGTCCTTGTCAGGGAAAAGGCGAGCGTCGCCGTACGAAACATACGAAGTGAAAACAAATTCAACAGCGGGGTAGGTCTTTCCAGAAACGGTCAATGTCGTTTTTTGTGCATACGTTGCTATGCTTATGAGTATCAAGAGGAATGAGAAAAATGTATGTTTCATAGTTATTTTACAACAGATGGGACACTATTGTTGAGTTGTTCGTCAACAGGCGAAAAAGCGTTATATACAGCAAATATACCGAATAATACAATGATGATTCCTGCAATTTTATTGATGTAGAAAATCACACGCAGACGGAAATATTTTCTAAATATGTTGACAAATGTCGATAACACAAACCAAATGCTAATGGCACCGCAAAAAATACCGGAAAGTATCATTCCAAGCGACAAGACATTGTCCTGTACCATATCGAAACTGGCCAAAACAATACCATAAAAGATGATGGTCAGCGGGTTAGTTATGGTTAGAGCAAATACCGACACGAAATCGGTCAGGAGGTTGGTTTGTTTATATTTGAATTCTCTGGCTTGTTTTATGGTGTTTCTGAAAAACATCCTACATCCTAAGAATATAAGAATCACAGCACCAACAAGCATTATGTATGTCTTTTGTTCTTGGAAGAAATTGGAAATCATTGTAAGTCCAAAGCCGGCAATGCTTGCAAAAAACGTGTCGGCACAAGCGGCACCAAGTCCAGAGATGAAACCCGAAAGACGACCTTGCTGCAGAGTTCTTTGGATACAAAGCACTCCAATCGGTCCCATCGGGATGGAAACTATCAGACCTATAATGATACCTTTTAAAAACAGACTTGTCATATTGTTTTTTGAGTACGCAAAAATACAATATTCTTCCTATTATAGTTGTGATTATTTGTAAAAATTCATCTCGTCGAGATATTGCCATGCAGACGATGGCATAAATCCTTGTACGTTACGCCCTTGCTTTATCCATTCACGAATCATGCTTGATGAGATTTCCATCAACGGCGCGTTCACGATTTCAATGTTCGGATTTCCTTCCAAATCAGGTGGCATAACGAATTCCGGACGTGGATAAACATAAATCTTGTAATTCTCAATGATTCGCTGATAATTCTTCCATTTGTGTATTGACTGTATATTGTCGCCACCCATGATGAGCGAAAACGTGTGGTGCGGATATTTGTCGCACAGATGAGCCAATGTCTGAATAGTGTAGGAGGGCTGAGGAAGCGAAAACTCGACTGACGATGCTCTCAGATGAGGAAAGTCGTCGATGGCAAGTTCGACCATACGAAGTCGCTGATAATCATCTAATAATGTTGATTTTTCTTTCAGCGGGTTTTGTGGTGAAATCACAAACCATAACTCGTCAATCGCCGTAGTTTCCAATATATAATTGGCAATCACGACGTGCCCCACGTGAATCGGGTTGAATGAGCCAAAGTAAAGACCTATTTCCATATAAAAAAAGCTGCCTATGATTTTTTCATAGACAGCTCGACAAAACTATGTAAAAACAAAAAAACTATGCATTTTCAGTTGCCTCTGTCTGACTTACCAAGTCTTTGTCAACAAGAATACGACCACAATATTCACATACGATGATTTTCTTGTGACTCTTGATGTCTAACTGACGTTGAGGAGGAATTTTGTTGAAACAACCACCACAAGCATCACGTTCTACGATAGCGATAGCCAAACCGTTACGTGCATTGTGACGCAAACGACCGTAAGCAACAACCAAACGTTCTTCAATTGTGCTTGTGATTTGCTCAGCTTGTGCTTTCAAATGATACTCTTCTGCCTTTGTTTCATTGATAATCGTGTTCAATTCCGTTTCTTTTGCAGTAAGGTCAAATTTTCTTTCGTTATATTTATTTTTTGCCTCATCTAATTGTTGTTTCTTCTTTTCGATTTCGGCTTTGTATTCTTTAATGCGTTTTTGAGCAAGTTCAATCGTTAAATTTTGGAACTCGATTTCTTTATCAATTGCATCAAATTCTCGGTTGTTACGAACTTGACGTTGATCTTCCTCATATTTCTTGATTTGTGCCTCAGCATCTTTGATTTCTTCGTTTCTTGCAACAATGTCTTTTTCTTTTTGTGCAATGTCCTCTTGTGCCTTTGAAATACGAGTGTCTAAACCAGCCAATTCATCTTCCAAATCTTTCACTTCGAGAGGAAGTTCACCACGCAGACGTTGAATTTCGTCGATTTTCGAATCTGTTTCTTGTAACTTGTATAACAACGTAAGTTCTTGTTCTACTGTCTGTTTTGCTACTGTTTCTACTTGTTTTTTTGCCATTTTATATATAATTTATCGGGTTCGTATTGACCTTTGAAATTTGGATTGCAAAGTTATAAAATTTTTTCTTTAATAACTCATAAAAAAGTTCTTTTGTGAATTGTTCCGATTCATAATGTCCGATATCTGCCAAAATTATCTTGTTTTCGGCATTGAAAAATTCGTGATATTTCACGTCGGCCGTAATGA
Organism: Bacteroidales bacterium; assembly: GCA_017642535.1. GTDB lineage: Bacteria > Bacteroidota > Bacteroidia > Bacteroidales > UBA1715 > UBA1715. Next base: position 46,436 of record JAGCOW010000028.1, read on the forward strand.
AAATATCGGCTTTCGAACGAATTGCATCGTGAATGAGAAAACTGCCCGAACCACCACATACGGCAACTTTCGAGATTGATTCTTTTATGATGTTTGTGTGACGAATAACGCCACAACCGAAAGTTTCCTTGATTCTTTTAAGAAATTCAGTCGTTTTTTCGGGGGTCGGCAAATCGCCAATCATTCCGTCACCAACCAACGAATATGTATTTTTGATAGGGAAGAGGTCGTATGCAACTTCTTCGTACGGGTGATTCTGTAGCAAAAGAGCAACGACGGCGTTTGTTTTCTCATTGGGAAAAACAACCTCAATTCGTGTCTCGTTTTCGTGGTGCAACTCGTTTTTCTCGCCTACAAACGGGTGTGCGTCTTCGTTTGCCCGAAACGTACCGACACCATCTGATGAAAAGCTACATTTGTCGTAGTTTCCAATGCAACCCGCACCCGCGGAAAACAGTGCTTCCAAAACCGTTTCGGCATGCTTTTTCGGCACGTAGGTTACCAATTTTGTGAGACAATTTGCCCTTGGCGATAGAATTTTCTGGTTTTGCAAACCAATTTTATCACAAATCATGGCGTTCACACCGTTTGCAACTGCATCAATGTTGGTGTGACAGGCATAAATGGCAATGTTGTTTTGTAAAGCAAACGTAATACAACGACCAATTTCCGTTGCAGAATTAATTGATTTCAAGGGACGGAAAATGAGCGGATGATGCGAAACAATGAGATTTGCTCCACAAGCAATCGCCTCACGAACAACGGCTTCGGTTACGTCAAGCGTTATCAGTACTTTCTCTACGTCGTCGGTTCTGTTTCCAACCAAAAGTCCCGCATTGTCGTAACTCTCCTGATAGGCAAGAGGAGCCGCAATTTCAAGTTCCGAAATAATATCTTGGACAGTCATTGTCATTTTTTTACAAAAATAGTTTATTTTTATTTTTTTTTGTAGTAACCGTCACGAATAGTTTTTACAAAAAAAATCATTCTTCAAATTCAGGTAGAACTTAGTTTTGTGTATCTCTAACTTCCTCTTTCTCAATTAAATGCTTGCTTTCGTTGATGCAGAACAGCGAAAGTCCGTAGTGCAGATTTCCAGTTTCAACAGTTGGTTTGTGTTTTGCAAACTTCACAAAATCGGCTTCTTTTAATATGATTTGCAAGTTTTGAATTACCGACAGGGGAACTTTGCCCGAAGCAACAACTTCTTGGATAATCTCGTCGGATGTCTTCTCAAACGTGTCGATTGCAAGCACGTCGCCGAAGTACTCTCGAAGAATGTCAGTGAGTATTGTATAATAGTTTTTGTATTCGTCTTTCTCGCAGAGGTTCTGTGATTTAAGTTGTTCTAATTCACGTAAAGCTTTAATGTCTGCTTTCTCTTTTGCGACTGCTTTTTTCGGTAAGAATTTGGGCTTTTTGTGCTTCAAAACATACCAAATCACAAACACAATCAAAGCGAGAACTAAAATAATGGCTACTACGGTGAGTATTTTCGGAAGATAATCCTTGAACGTATATTCTGGCACACGGATGGGCTTAATTGGCTTTATAACGCCCGTAGTGTCGAGTTCTACGGTCTGTACCGACAATTGCAGGAGAGATGACCAAATCGTGTCGCTACCATAAATAAATGGCCCTATTTCGAATGAATATTCACCGGCGTCGAAACAAGTGATGGGTAGTTTAGCTTTTCGTATGCTTTTATCCTTGTCTTCGATTGATTGAAAACTGAATGTGTCAACGACTAATATATTGTGTGACAATTCTTTACCGAAGTCGGGGATAATGAGTGTCTTGGCGGAATTGTATTCTATGGACAGTGAAATGTTCTGTTGTTCGCCAATACGCATCTGATTGGTGTCGAGTTGGGCGGAAATCGTTATGTCGTCGGCAAATAGCAGGGTACTTGCCAATAGTCCACAAATGATTGATATGTAGTGTTTTATGTTTTTCATCTTTATCGTTTCTTAAACAATGTCATAAGTGGTTTTACATAATCTTCGTCGCAACGGATATTCACGTGTTCCACGCCCGATTTTGTAAATGCGTCGTTGAGTTCCGCCATTCGGTTTCGGTAATTTTGTTCAAACGCATTGCGTGTTGCCTTGCTGCTGGTGTCAATCCATTCTTCGGCACCTGTCTCGGCATCGTTCACACGAATGAGCCCGATGTTGGGAAGGGCAGATTCCATTTGGTCGAACACACGGATGGCAATCAGGTCGTGCTTGCGGTTGGCGATTGACAGCGCGTCCTTGAGCGGATGGCGGTCGTTGAAGTCGGAGATGAGGAATGCCGAGCAGTGACGCTTAATCATATTGGTGAAATATTCCAATGCCAACGGAATGTCGGTCCCTTTGCTTTCTGGCTCAAATTCAAGCAGTTCGCGTATGATTCGTAGAATGTGTTTTCTGCCTTTTTGAGGCAAAATTAGTTTTTCAATCTTGTCGGAAAAGAGGAGCACGCCAATTTTGTCGTTGTTTTGAATGGCTGAAAACGAAAGCGTGGCTGCAATTTCGGTGATGATTTCCCGTTTGATACGCATACGACTACCCAAACTTTGTGAACCGCTTAAGTCAATGAGTAACATCACAGTAAGTTCACGTTCTTCTTCAAAAACTTTAACATATGGTTTGTTCAGTCGGGCGGTCACATTCCAGTCAATGTCGCGGATGGCGTCGCCGTACTGATATTCACGAACTTCGCTGAAAGCCATACCTTGCCCCTTGAACGAACTATGGTATTCACCCGCAAAAATATTGTGGGAGAGACCTCTCGTCTTAATCTCAATCTTTCGGACTTTCTTTAATAATTCGCTCGCTTCCAATTCTTTATAAATTAAATTATAATATTACCATTTCGCATCAATATAAAATAATGCATCTGGACTTCCTAATAATTGAACATCAAATTTTAGACTTGGTTCTACAATTGTACTCGCATTGTGTATTCTAAAAGAAATAGCCCAACCATTATTCATGGTTAATATAATCGTTGTTTTTGATTTTTCTTTAAAATCTAAATCTAAAATCTTCGTTGGAAGAATTATCTTAGGTATTTTTATGTTCGGTTTTTGTTTTGATGAAGATTGATTTAGAGTGCCATAGACATTAAAAGGAATAACTTTTGTTATGTGTTTGTTGGTATGAATTAGTTTATAATAGTCGCGACCATTACTACCAATCAAATATTTCATTAATGAATTTGTAATGTTAAATTGTTTATTTAACCTTAGAAATTCCTTTATAAAAGCCTGTAATATAGGAACATAAACCTTATCTTCTTTTTTGGAGATTTGATTCCATTTTATATTTCGTGCTTTTAAAATTGTTAATTGTTCAAATATTGGTTTTATTTCCGTAAAATATTTTTTTGAGCAAGGAGTGTTAGTCCATTCGTTTCCAAAATCTAAATTCATGGATAATCTTGAATGTTTTAATGCACTATGGTTATGCTTTACAGAAACTCCAATTTCCCATTTGATTGAACGCCTGATAATCAATATGTCACGAATATCTCCAAATTGCTTTGCTACGTTATCTGGTTGTAAAGAAACAGATAATGTATCTTTTCCATCTTCAATAATACGTGGTTCCATTTGTAGGATGGAAGATATGCCTGCGTGAGCAGATAAAAGCATTTCTTTTTTTTCTTTAGATGTTATTTGTTCAAATCTATCTTTTGCTATTTTTAGACTTTCGTTATTTTCTATAGCAATTTTTCGGTATTTAGACACTATTTTATCTAATGCAACTACACAAGCATATTCGTATGCTTTCCCTTTGATTGTTGAATTTATTGTTGTCATTTTTCCAAAGTATTTTTTATTTGATTTGCAATAGCAAATGCTAAATTTACGGGAACAGCATTTCCAATCATTTTATATCCGTCAGCCACATCGTTATATATAAAAATAAAATCATCTGGAAATGTTTGGATTCTTGCACATTCTCTTACTGATAATCGTCTATATTCTTTTTCGTGTCCTGGTTCAAAAATTCTTACATTTTGAGAAATAAATTTCATTTTGGGCGCTTTGGGATGAATAGGAGCGTGGCGTCCACCAGCTTGTATTGTAAAAGAAGGTTCGTCCCAAGAACGAACTCTATTACGAGACATGAATATTGTTGAAAAACCACCTATCATATATTCATGATTTGCAACTTTTAAAGAATCTCCGTTTGTTTTATTATGTTCTTTTGCTGGTTGTGCTTGCCTTAAATCCCATATTGCATCTTTTAGTGTTGGTTTATATGCCTGAGGTTCAGGAAATTCAAATTTTTTATGTAAATCTTTTCTGAAACCAACAATAATAACTCGTAATCTTGTTTCTGGTACATTATAATCGTTTGCATCAACTAATTTTAAGGCAATATTATATCCACATTTTTCAAATTGATTAAGAAAACTTTTAAATGCCTCAGAATGTTTTGGTTGTAGTATTCCAGATACATTTTCAACCACAAAAAACTTTGGTTGTTTAACCTTTAAAATTCTAATGTAATCTAAAAATAACTGACCTCTCTTATCTTTTATACCTCTACCTGCACCTGCCTCACTCCAACTTTGACAAGGTGGACCACCGATAATTCCGTCACAATCAGGAATTTCTTCTGGCGTTATATCTGTGATACTTCTTTTATCTAATTTTGTATTAGGAAAATTTTTTTCAAAGGTTGCCCAAATATTTTTGTCAAATTCATTCGCCCAGATTGTAGAAAATCCAGCATTTTCAAATCCTTTATCAAGTCCTCCTGCACCTGAAAAAAGAGATACTATTTTCATTTTATTTTTCATGATTGGATTATTGGTTTTATTCTTTTATAATAATTTAGTTGTAAGCATTGCGTCTCTACATTTTTAATTCTTAATTTTTAAGGCACATCAACTGCATTCACAATCTTGGTGATAATATCTTCGGTGGAAACATTTTCTGCCTCTGCCTCGTAGGTCAGGCCGATTCTGTGGCGAAGCACCGAATGGCACACGGCACGGATGTCTTCTGGAATCACATAGCCACGACGTTTAATGAACGCATATGCCTTTGCCGCCTTTGCCAGGCTGATTCCCGCACGTGGCGAACAACCAAAGCTGATGAACGGTTTCAATTCCTCGAGTTTGTATTGCTCTGGGAAACGTGTGGCAAATACAATATCGACAATGTATTTCTCGATTTTTTCGTCCATATACACTTCCGAAACAATTTCCCGTGCCTTGATGATTGCGTCGGTGGAAATGACCTGATTTGCCACAGGGATCGTTTGGAGCAAGTTCTGACGGATAATCTTCTGTTCTTCCTCTTTTTTCGGATAACCGACGATGATTTTCAGCATAAAACGGTCAACCTGCGCTTCGGGCAGAGGATACGTACCTTCTTGTTCTATAGGGTTTTGCGTTGCCATTACAAGGAACGGTTCTTCCAATTTGTAGGTATTCGGCCCTATGGTAACCTGACGTTCCTGCATTGCTTCGAGCAAGGCACTCTGCACTTTCGACGGGGCACGGTTGATTTCGTCGGCGAGGATGAAGTTAGCGAAAATAGGACCTTTCTTCACCACGAAATCTTCGTTTTTCTGACTATAAATCATTGTACCGAGCAAGTCGGCAGGCAACAAGTCGGGAGTAAACTGAATACGGCTGAAAGATGCGTTGATGGTTTTAGCCAATGTGTTGATTGCCAATGTTTTTGCAAGTCCCGGAACACCTTCAAGAAGAATGTTTCCATTTGAAAGCAGACCAATCAGCAGACCTTCAATCAGGTCTTTCTGACCGACAATCACTTTCTGCATCTCGTGCGAAACCAAATCAACAAAAGCACTTTCCTGCTGGATTCGGTTGTTCAGTTCCATGATATCAACGTGGGAACCGTTGTTTATCGCTGAATTTTCGTTCATATCTGTGTGTTTTAATATCTTTTCAAAAATCGACCGAAATTACAAAATCCGACCAATCAATGAAACAGAAAAGTCAGAAATTTATTGTGATTGTTGAAAACTTATGGGGAATGTTTATTATTTCCAAAAAATATGAGGTGTGCTCGCGAAAACTGATTACATTTGCGAAAAAACAAATAAGAAAATGGCTACATTAAGAAAATCTTCAAACAAAATGCTTGCTGGCGTTGCTGCTGGTTATGCAGAATACTTCGGTGTTGATGTTACTTTAATGCGAATCATATTCGTAGTTGGTACTATCTGTGCTTCAGTTGGCTTATGGGTGTATCTCATCAGTTGGATTCTAATGCCGGAATAAATGAAAGTTGCTTTATTGAGCATTGGCGACGAGCTGTTGATAGGGAAGACCGTCAACACAAATGCTTCGTGGCTTGGCGAACATTTGTCAACCATCGGGTTTGACATTCATTGCGTGGAAACGATTTCCGACAATCGCGAACAGATTATCTCGTCGCTCAACCGATTGATTCCCGAAAACAATGCGGTTGTCATCACAGGCGGACTTGGTCCGACCAACGACGACATAACCAAACACGTGTTGTGCGAATTGTTCAACACCGAGTTGGAATTCAATCAGCAGGCATACGACGGAATGGCAAACTACGTGCTGTCGCGCAATCAGGAAATCAATGAGAACAATAAGACGCAGGCACAGTTTCCGAAAGCCGCAAAACTGATTCCAAATCCGTGCGGAACGGCTTCGGGAATGTGGTTCGAGAAGAACGGCACCGTGGTGATTTCGCTTCCGGGCGTGCCTCACGAAATGAAGGCAATTATGACGGAATCGGGTATTCCTTGGCTCAAGGCAAAATTTGAACTGCCTGCCATCTATCACCGCCACGTGCTTGTTTCCAACATTACGGAATCGAAATTGGCTGAAACCATTGCCGATTGGGAAGCACAACTGCCGCCACAAATCCATTTGGCATATTTGCCTTCGCCAGGTTATGTGAAACTGCGTATGACCTGCACGGCAACTAACGAGGCGGAAGCGCACACGTTGGTTGCGAATGAGGAAAAGAAACTTCGTGCCATCATAAATCCATACATTTGGGGCTTCGACGACGATACCATTGAATCTGTCATTGGAAAGTTGCTCACAAAATATGGAGAAACCGTTTCCACTGCCGAAAGTTGCACAGGCGGAAACATCTCAAAAATGATTACAAGCATTTCGGGCAGTTCAGCATATTACTACGGAAGCATTATTTCGTATGATAATTCCGTAAAAATCAAACAGTTGAATGTGAATCCGAGCGATATAGAACGTGTTGGCGTGGTGAGCGAGGAAGTGGTGAAAACAATGGCATCCGAAGTTCGAAAGAAAATCGGTACGACCTACGGAATCGCCACATCGGGCATAGCTGGACCGACGGGAGGAACGGAGGAAAAACCAGTGGGAACAATCTGGATTGCCGTCGCTTCGGAGCAAAACATTGTGACACAGAAATTTATGCTTGGAAAAGAACGGGATACAAATATTGAGAAAGCAACGGTGTATGCCTTGAGAATGTTGCAGCAACTCATTCTAAATGAACATAATGCAACAATCTAAGACTAAAATACTATTCGTCTGTCTGGGCAACATCTGTCGTTCGCCGTTGGCGGAGACGATTATGTCTGATTTGATTGAAAAAAAGAATCTTACAGACAAATACGAAATTGATTCCGCAGGCATTCTTGACTATCACGAAGGAGAAAAAGCGGATTACAGAATGCGTTGCCACGCAAGTTTTCGTGGTTACGACATCACTCATCTGTCGCGTCCCGTGCAAAAGTCCGATTTTGATAAGTTTGATTTGATTTTTGGCATGGACGAACAAAATATCCGTGATTTGCAATCAATTGCACAAACCGACGAACAACGGCAGAAAATCCGTCGTCTGATTGACTATTGCGACACGTTCGGTCGTCCTACCATTCCCGACCCATATTACGGCGGCGACGACGGTTTCCGTTTAGTGATTGATATGCTTGAAGTTGCGTGCAAAAATCTTTTGCAAGAATTGGAATCAAAATGAGTGAAGAAAAGCCCATATTACCATTCATAATTGGTCCTACGGCAACTGGAAAGACGAGGTTGGCGGCTTTGGTCGCTGCCGAAATCGATGCAGAAATTTTGTGTGCCGATTCCCGTCAGGTGTATCGGAAAATGAACTTGGGCACAGGTAAGGATTACGACGACTATATTGTTGACGGGCGGCAGGTTCCGTACCATTTAATGGATATTGCCGACGCAGGGGAGAAGTTCAATCTTTTTAAGTTTTACGATGCTTTTCAAACTGCCTACAAAGACGTTGTGAATAGAGGCAAACAGCCGTTGGTGTGCGGTGGCACGGGTATGTATGTAGAGGCAATCATAAAAGACTACAACATGCACAAAGTTCCCGAAGATACGGCGTTTCGTCAAGCGTGCGAATTACGTGAATTTGACGATTTGGTTGAAGAACTTAAAACATATAAAACGCTTCATAACACTACAGATATTGATTCTAAGAAACGTGTAATTCGTGCATTAGAAATTGCTCGATATGAAGCGGCTCATCCTGCTGAAAAACAAGAACATACGTGTCCATATACGCCCTTGACGATAGGGGTGATGGTTTCACGCGACGAGCGCCGCAACCGAATTGCACAACGATTTCAAAAACGTCTTTCCGAAGGAATGACAAGCGAGGTGGAACAACTTTTAAAAGATGGCGTGCCCGCAGAAACGTTAATCTATTACGGCTTGGAGTATAAATATCTTACGCTTTACGTAACGGGGAAAATTACAAAATCCGAAATGGAAGAACAATTATTCACGGCAATTTGCCAGTTTGCCAAACGTCAGATGACGTGGTTTCGGGGAATGGAACGCCGTGGCATACACATTCATTGGATTGACGGAGAATTGCCGATGGAAGAACGAAAGGATAACGTGTTAAAAATTATTTCCCCATATCTCAAATAACAGTGATATCAATAGTAGAGACGCCACATTGTGAGGTCTCTACTGAATTCACAACATTTATTTCCCAAAGAAATACCCGTTCACGTTGATAGATTCAGGATGGAATTTTTCTGACTTAGCATCAAAACCGATGATATTTAACTTTGTAGGAATAAATATGTAGTTCGGGTCGGATGTTTGGAGAATCAATTGTTCGCCATTTTTTGCCCGTAGTTCTGCTGTGTCTATCAATATGTTATGATTTGTTTTGAATTTGAGCAAAAATCGGTGGTTTGAATCCATTTTGTAG
>JAGCOW010000029.1 GCA_017642535.1 Bacteroidales bacterium
CTACGGCGATAGTCCGCACACTATTGGAAATTTCAGCCAAGAGCTGCGAACGCTTCATTATAGGAATATTCAGCTGCAACGCCTTTTGATATTCTACATTTGTTTCTTCAATTGCTGTGGAAACCACCACAACGTCAACATCGGGAGTAATGCCTCGTCCGTCTTGGAAATAGCAATGCATTCCCAACGCTTCGAACTGCGATTCTGAAAGCATTTTCTGTTCCTGACCAAACAATCGGTCGGAACCCGAAACTTTTTTGCCAATGCCGTTAAGATATTGAGCAATGGCGCTCATGCCCGTGCCTGCAATGCCGACGAAGAAAAAATGAGAATACGAATCTAACATTGTAATACCTTTATGTAAAACGTTAAATGAATAGTTTTAAATTACTATGAATAAGTTTTTTATATAGAGAACTTCTTGTTCAATTTCTTGTGTGTGAATTTTGATTTCCCCGAAACGTAGTCGGCTACAATTTGTCCGTTTCCTTTCAATTTCCACTTATAAATTGTCAATCCCTCCAAACCCACGGGACCACGTGCGTGCAGTTTGTTGGTGCTGATGCCAACTTCTGCCCCCAGTCCGTAGCGGAATCCGTCGGCAAAACGCGTGCTGCAATTCCAGAACACATCGGCTGAGTCAACAAGATTCATAAATTTCTCGGCTGCCTGTGCATTTTTGGTAATGATGGCCTCCGTGTGACGGCTGCTATACGTATTGATGTGTTCAATTGCCTCGTCCAACGAACTTACAATTTTAATTGAAACCTTATAGTCTAACCATTCTGATTTCCAATCGGTTGCAGGTTCACACGAAATGATTTTTTGCGTTTTTTCACAACCATGAATTTCCACATTACGTTTTACCAATTCATCTGCAAGTTTTGGTAGAAGTGATTGCGCTATATCATTGTGAATCAATATGGTTTCTGTAGCGTTACAAACCGATACATATTGCGTTTTCGCATCAACGGCAACTTTTATCGCCATATCAATGTCGGCATCTTTGTCAATGTACGTATGGCAAATTCCGTCGGCGTGACCCATCACAGCAATGTTGGAATTGTTCATTATATATTGTACGAACGCATTGGAACCACGAGGAATTATCAAGTCAATATAATTGTCGAGTTTGAGCATCTCGTTCACGTTTTCACGTGTTTCCAAAAGTTGAATCCAACCAGAAGGCACGCCAGCGTTCTCGCTTGCCTCACGAATGACTTTTGCTAAAATTCTATTCGTTTCCAATGCTTCGCGACCACCTTTCATCAATGTGGCGTTTCCGCTTTTCAAACAAAGTGAGGAAATCTGCACCAATGCATCGGGACGAGATTCAAAAATAACGCCGATAACACCGATTGGACAGCTCACTTTGTATAATTCCAAATCTTTGTCGAGTTCCGTTGCGGCAAGCGTCTCGCCGATTGGGTCGGGCAAGCCGATAAGACTTTGTATGCCAGCAACCACGTCGTTGATTTTCCCTTCGTCGAATTTCAAACGTTTCAACAAAGGTGCGGCAAGATTTTCGCCCTCGCTTCTTTCCAAATCCTTCTGATTTGCCGCAATAATCTCGTTTTTATGTTCTACAAGTGCTTTGGCAACCGCGTCCAAAGCAACGTTTTTCTTTTCTGTTGAAAGTGCAGCAAGCTCAATTGACGCTTTTTTTGCTGCTTTTGCTAAATCTATTGTCTGCATCGTTCTATTATTTCTTCTTGCAATATTACTGAAAATAAGAAGAACAACAAAATGAAAAATATCGTCTTTTTATTCTTGCATTGCAATCGGCGACGTGAAAATATTTTCTTTTGTCACCCATTTGTCAATTGCAAACAACGAACAATTGATGACGAGCAAAACAAAAAATCCCGCCAAACCAGCGGACCCGCCAAGCAAATCGTTAAAATTATCGATGTACATAAGCGACATACCCGCGCCTGCGTTCAGTGTGCCGTGAAATATTGCAGCAGTAATCACCGACTTTGATTTTACGCGAATATATTGAATGACAGGCGTAAGCAATACACAGCAAACTATCATCATTCCCAATCCGATAAAGGGATGCTGCGCGTAATTGTGCCCCATAGCAATAAGCGGAGCGTGCCAAATGCCCCAAAATACTCCGATAATCAGCGAGGCTTTTAAGAAAGTCACTCCTTCGAACTGTTTCAGCAACCAACCACGCCATGCGATTTCCTCGCCGAAGGCAAACAATGCATTTATCGTGATTCCTGCTGACAATCCCGAAACGATTGTTATGGCAAGCAGCTTATATGCGTCAATGTCGGGGATGGATTGCGACATTTGCGCCAATGCATCCTGCAAAATCGGGGTTTCTGTTGAAAACCTCATCGGCGGAAACAATGTCGAAGCGAACATTGCCAGCACATTGAACACCACTGGCAACAGCCACGCAACAACAAACCATCGATTCAATTTGAACGACATGCCCAATCCTTTCAAAATCGGTTCTTTGTGAATTGCCTGAACAATTACTACCGAAAGAAGCGGGAAAAACATATATCCTGCAGCAAACACGAATCCCGCTGTTGTTTGCAAATCACCATTTAACAGATAAAACAATGCTGCTGCAGTCCACGAAAGCAGAATTACTAATAATGCGAATAGAATTATTTGTTTCTTCATTGAAAAATTTGTCAAACCATATTATCTATTTCATCAACTCATTATCCAAATTTACTGGCGAAGTGGCTGTTGCCTCGATTTCGCCCATAAGGACTTTTACCACAGCGCGCTGCATAAATGGATCGCTGCTGTATGCGTTGATAAGTAGGGAATTCTTGTTCAAGTAATATTTATTATAGTACGGATTGCTGAACGAAACGCCGATAACTTTTTCTTTCGGTAATTTAACCATTGTCCAGAGGCAGTATGCTTCGTAGTCTTTCAACAGCGGCGAGCCGATAGGGGCAAAATAATGGTTTTCAAAGCAAACAATTACTTTGTCGTATTCCAAAATACGATGCCACTGCCATTCCCACTCGTCCTTGTGAAGATTGTGTTTCACATCAACTTGGAAACCGCGTTTTTCCAACTCTTGCTTCATCGGTTCAAACACGGTGCAGTAGTCGTTGTGGCTGATGTTCGCCAACAAGATTTTCTTTGTCGTATTCGTGTCAAGAGGAATTTGACCGCCTTTATTTTGTACAATCGTCACTGCTTTTTCAGCCAATTCGGTGAGTTTGTTGTTTGTGTACTCATCAAAACCTTCGGGTTTTGGCTGAGCTATCGGCATACGATTTTCCTTATCAATTAAATTGTAGCGTTCACGCAATGCCCACACGCGTTCTACGGCGTCGTCGAGACGTTCCATAGAAATTTCACCACGGTTTATGCGTGCTTCAATCGTGTCCATATATCCAAGCGGCGGCCACAATACAATGTCGGCACCGGCAACAAAACATTGAACGGCAGTTTCCAATTCCGATTCATAGAATCCGTAACCGCCACCCATATTCAATGCGTCGGAAATCACCACGCCCTTGTAGCCCATTTCTTGTTTCAATAGCTTCTCTATCAACTCTTTGGAAAGTGTTGCAGGAAGAAAATCGCCATTCAACGTGTCCTTTTTCTGGTAGGCAGGGAAACGAAGATGACCGACCATAATTGACGGCGTGTTTTCTTTAATGAATGTTTTGAAAACTTTTCCGTATGATTTCTGCCATTCTACCCACGAAAGATTGTTGGCAGACGTTACCAAATGTTGGTCGCAGATGGTGGCACCGTCGCCAGGGAAATGTTTCACCGTGGTGATGACGTTTTGGTCTTGCAAACCTTTCATCTGACTCTGCAAAAGTGGAATGGCACGTTCAGCGTCATCGGAAACGGAACGTTCAATCACAAGCGGATGTAACGGATTGATATTCAGGTCACTTACAGGAGCAAGCACCCAGTTGAAACCCATTTCGCGTGCCTCAACGCCAAGAATTTTTCCGTGTGCGTACGCCAATGCAGTATCGTTTGCCGCACCAATCGCCATTTCAACAGGTAACTTGGTGGCAGTGTTGTAGTTATATCCGGCACCACGCTCAAAATCTTCGCTGATGAACAACGGCAATTTTGAAGCGGCGTTGTATTCCTTTATAATTCGTGGAATGAACGTTTCGAACAGCAACGTGTCAGGTTTTTGATAGGTGAAATGCCACTGAGCCATGAACAAACCGCCCACTGGATATTTCAGGAAAAACGTGTCGAGCGTGCCGTTGCCAATCTGCTTGTGCATATACATATCGGACGTGACCATCATCGTCTGCCCGATTTTCTCGCGAATCGTCAGCTGTTTCCACGTCGTGTCGGTTGCAATTTGTTCGTGATTGTTCTCGATTTGCGAACACGACACACATAATCCGCAAAGTAAAATTGTAGGAAGAAGAAATTTTTTCATAAACGTAAATTTGAACTTTACAAAGATATGCTTTTGATAGGAAAAGAAGATATATCAATGATTATTTCCAATACTTTTTTGCTTCGCGACCAGCTTTCATTATTACGTCAACAACCTCTTGGTCGAATGGCTTGCCGTTCAATCGGTTGAAAATACCCATAGTCGGCTCGCGCATCGCTCCGTTGTCCCAATAAACAGGAATCATACCGTATTCCAATGCGTTTTTGGTCACTTCGTAATCCCAATCCAAACGCGACTGGTTGTGAAGACGTTGAATCAGCGTGTCGGAAAATTCTTTTCGGTTGCAGGCATATTCTCCCAAAACTACTGGAATGCCTTTGTCAACGAACATTTCCTTCATCATTCCAAAATGTTCCTTCATAAAATTTAAATCGCCGTATGTCGGGCAACGGTATGGGTCTTTTGGATTCAGATTTCGTTCTCCCCAATAATAAAACATGTGTCCCCAGTCGGCATCTTCGGTCATGCCGGCAAAGTTCCACGGCGTGTAATAGTGAACTTCGAACATAAGTCGTCCTTCTACAACATCTTTCGGCATTGCATAAAACAATCGTTTCGATTCGTCAATGTCGGTCGAAGGACCTTGAATAATCAACGTTCTGTAATAGTTTTTGCCACCTGTTGAACGAACAGCGTCAACAAACGTCTGTTCATACGAGGCAAGCACTTTCATCTGAACTTCGTTGTGCACGTTTGGCTCGTTGCATGCGGCAAACAGCAAATGGTCGTTGTAGTCGCGGAAATACGTAGCGATTTGTTCCCAATATGCTTTTTGTTTTTTGTTGTTGATTTCCTGCATATCGGGGTTGCAGTTCGTTTCCAGCCAACCACCGTCGTAGTGAATGTTGAGCATTACATACATATCGGGGTGACGGTTAAGACAAGAATCAATGGTTTTTTTGACACGTGCCAACCAAAAATCAGGAATCTTGGCATTTACAGTGTCATATACATATAAATCCCATCCGCAAGGAATACGCAAAACGTTGAATCCCGCTTTGTAAATGCCGTCAGTTATCAAGTGTGTGACTTCGGGATTTCCCCATGCCGTTTCAAATGATTCGTCTGGATATTCTTTGCCTGAAGTCTTTCGCCAGACACCGTCGTCGCGAGTTTCGTCGGGAACGTATTTAATTGCCTCAAACGAGTTTCCGAGATTCCATCCCAATCCCATTTGTTTGGCGATTTCAATGGCCGTATGCTCCACGCCAGTCTTGTCGGGAGGAAGCGGATTCGTGTTATAGCTTGGGAAACCGTTGGCTTCGTTTGCTTTTGTTTGTGCCGAAGCCGTTTGTCCTTGTGCTTTTCTCTCATTTTCTTCCATTTGGGCAAGACGAATCTGCTGTTTTTCGGTAAGCACTTCCTTGATTTTCATCTGACGCGTGTGCTCACGAGCTTTGGCAGCATCAAAAACGCCGTCGAATTTCACCGTGTCGAATTCAGGGTTGTATTCTTTTTCGATTGCCCACAATTTTTCGAGTTGTGCACTGGTCAGATTCAATGAATCTTTCCACATTTTTAGACGGTCGGCAGTTTTCATCGGCTCAGTTTGCCCGTAACTCGTTGAAAACAAAAGAAGACCTGCGAAAATTCCAAATAAAAATTTCTTGTTCATTATTATATATGTATATAGTTAGTGTCAAAGATACACTATTTTACAATTGAACAAATTCTTTTTATGATAAAAACGAGCAAACTTTAATTTTTGTAGGTTGAGAAAAATGTGTTTCTTTGCAACAAAAAAACGATATGACCTGTTTGATAAATTTACAAGATATGGAGTTCTACGCCTATCATGGTTGTTTTGAGGCGGAGAAGAAAGTTGGCAATCGCTTTATTGTTAACGCGTGGTTGGAATACGATTCTACGAAAGCCGCGAGTACCGATAATATAAAGGACGCCTTGAATTATCAGACTGCATACGAGGTCATAGCTGAGCAAATGGCCAAGCCATCTTCGTTATTGGAGAATGTGTGTCAGCGAATTTTAGACGCTTTGTTTGAAAAATTTCCTGAACAATTAAATGTTGCACAGATTGATGTGGCAAAAATGGCACCTCCAATGGGTGGCAAAATGCGTTCTGTCACTGTTACATTGCGTCGTGAAAAAGATGAAGAAGACGCTTCAATTTTGTCGGAAGAAGAGACTTCGGCAAGTATTCAGGCAACTATGTTTTCCATCCCTTCTTGTTAACTTTTTTCGTCTTTGGGGTGAAAATACGCCGAATTTTGGGTTGTATGATTTAATAATTTGTTGATAAGCGTCTCAAAATAGGCATTTTTTCTTCCAAAAACCAAAATTTAATATACTGATAATCAGTAGTTAAGAAAAAATATTCAAAAAAAGTCTCAAGAAGTTTTGTTAAATAAAAAACTATTTGCACATTTGCAACCCCGAAAGACAAGAACGCTCCTCCACGTGAGGGTGTGAGTCAGAAAGGGAAAGTACATTGATATAATGGGAAAGCACCTTACTAATATTAGTAAGAAAATTTGGGTAAAGTTTTATTTTGAGCGATTAATCTGCGAACAAAGAGATTAATAAAAAGATTAACAACAACGAAGAGTTTGATC
>JAGCOW010000030.1 GCA_017642535.1 Bacteroidales bacterium
CTACGTTCGGGTTTTGCCGATTCGCCATTGTATAACGGGACGATAAAAAGTATTGGCCCTCGATATTGCCCGAGCATTGAAACGAAATTGGTGACGTTCGCCGACAAGGACAAACATCAACTCTTTTTGGAGCCAGAAGGAATCAACACGTGCGAATATTATTTGAACGGATTTTCATCGTCGCTGCCTGCCGATGTGCAATATAAGGCAATGCGTTTGTTGCCCGGTTTGGAGAATTGTAAGATTTTCCGCCCTGGCTACGCCATTGAATATGATTTCTTTATGCCGACGCAGCTCACGGCTTCGTTGGAGACGAAAATGATACAGAATTTGTTCTTCGCCGGACAAATCAACGGAACGACTGGCTACGAAGAAGCGGGGGCACAAGGTTTGATTGCCGGAATCAACGCTTCGCTCAAGGCGTCGGAACGTGAGGCGTTCATTCTTCATCGTGACGAGGCGTATATTGGCGTGCTGATTGACGACCTTATTACCAAAGGCGTGAATGAGCCATACAGAATGTTTACTTCCCGTGCGGAGTTCAGAATCTTGCTTCGTCAGGATGATGCCGATGTCCGTCTGACTCCGAAAGGAATTGAACTCGGTTTGGTTGACGATGTTCGCAAGCAGGCGTTTGAACATAAAATGGCTGCCGTTGAGAAACTCACGAATTACGTGAACGAGAAGAAAATGACAATGGCTCAGGCGAATCCTATTCTTGAATCGTTAGGCAGCAAGCCGTTGGAGGAATCTACCAAGTTGGCAAACCTCATTGCCCGACCGAACGTTTCGGTAAAATGTTTCCACGTGGAACAATCTGATTTTATAGAGACCGACGACGTTGATTGGGACGTAGTGCAGGAGTCGGTGGACATCAATATAAAGTATTCGGGCTACATTGAGAAGGAGCGACAGATTGCAGAAAAGATTTCCCGTTTGGATTATATCAAAATCAAAGGAAAAATTCCGTACGAGAAAATAGAGTCACTTTCAACAGAGGCACGACAAAAACTGACGAAGATTGACCCCGAAACCATTGGCCAAGCATCACGAATCAGCGGCATTTCTCCGGCAGATATAAATGTTTTGTTGGTGTATTTAGGGAGATAATAGTTATTTCTTCGCATCTTGTACCAGACGGATAGGCCGCCTGTATGTGCGGTAGTCGCTGTCTGTGTACACACCGTCAATGTAGTAGTTTAGACAGTGGGCGTAGTCGCTACCACTAACTGAACTCGACCAGAGGTAGCCGTAGGAACCCACATCGTGCACGTTTGTACTGTCGCGGTAGCCAGCAGCAGGAAGAAAAATACTGTTTCCATTCTTTTTGCTTGTCGCCTTATAACCCCATACTCTTTTCTTTTTAGTCCATTTCCACTTGCAATTATCTAACAACTCTTGAAATTCCTCTTTGGTGGGTAATCTGTTCCCGTTATTTTCTAACGTTAACGCATTGTCAAATGTATAATACTCGCCATTTTCATCTGGAGAATTCGCACCAACGTTACACGTAGCCCATGTAACGCTTAAACCTAAATCAACAAATTCGTTCTGTGCATGTGCATTAAACGATAGTAAAATCGACGTCAAAAGACTTAAAATAACACTTGTAAAAAAGAAACGTTTCATATTGTAACTATTATAACAACATCAAAAATAAGATTTTTTCTTGTTACTTTTTCTCTTGAAAGAAAGAGTTATTTCTTCACATCCTGCACAAGACGGACTGATCGCCCAAGACTGCGGTCGTCGAAGCCTACGCTCACGTCGAAGATACAGAAGTACAGAAAGGCAACGAAGTCGCTCCCATCATCGGTTGAACTTGACCAATAGCCGCCGTGGGAACCAACGAGCTCAACACTCGTCCCGTAGCGTGTGCTAGCAGCAGGGAGAAAGATGCTGTTACCATTCTTTTTGCTTGTAACCTTATATCCTTGTACTCCTTCTTCTCTCCATAACCATGTACAATTATCAATCAACTCTTGAAATTCCTCTTTTGTCGGTAATCTTTCTCCATTATTCTCTAACGCTAACGCTTTATCAAATGTGTAATACTTACCATTTTTTCCTGGAGAATTTGCCCCGACGTTACATTTTGCCCATGACACGCTTAACCCTAAATCAACAAACTCGTTCTGCGCCTGTACATTAAACGACGCTACAATCAACGTCAAAAGACCTAAAACACTTGTAAAAAAGAAACGTTTCATATTGTATCTCAATTAAACAACTGCAAAAATAAAAAGATTTTAGAATAATTCCAACAGACCTTCGCGTTGCTTAGGGTGACGAACGGAAAAAATGTATATTTGCGAAAAAAATGTTGTGAAAAACAAAGAAACCACGCTAACTCTTGCCAATGGGACAAAATTATGTTTGTCCCCTGCCGATTCTTCTGCCTCGTATGTAGGGCTTTTTGTCGCCTCTGGCTCGCGGCACGACGGCACCACGCTTGGTGTTTCGCACCTTATAGAGCATGCTATTTTCAAGGGAACTGACAAACATTCCTATTCCGAACTGATGAATATGGTGGAGTCGGTGGGCGGCGAAATGAACGCCTACACCGCCAAGGAAGAAACGTGCTTCCAAATCGCTATTGCCAACAATCACGTAGAAAAGGCGTTTTCGCTCTTGAGCGAGATTTTCTATGATTCGATTTTCCCGGAAGAGGAACTCCGCAAGGAAAAAACCGTGGTGATTGACGAGATAGAATCGTACGAAGATGTTCCCGCCGAGATGATTTACGACGATTTTGAGGAACAGTTATTCCAAGGTCATTCGCTGGCGACGAACATTCTTGGCACAAAATCATCCGTTCGCAAAATGACGCGTTCCGATGTGATGGAAACGTATAAAAAACTCTATCGACCAAGTCGGCTTGTGGTATCGTATGTGGGCGGAGTTGATTTGGAGACGATTACAAGTTTTGCTGAAAAATACTTTGGTCAAAACGCTGAAAAAGAGCAAGATGCTATTGCAAAAAATCCATTTGTTCCACGTGGAACGAATTTCAATATCGTAAAAAACAAAAAGACTCATCAGGCGCATTGCGTGCTTGGTTCGTATGCTCCGGCACTTTCAAGCGAATTGAAATTTGCCGCTTCGTTGCTGACGAATATCTTGGGCGGGCCGTCGTTTAATGCGTTGCTCAATCTGAAACTGCGTGAGGAACAGGGACTTACGTATAATATCGAGGCAAATTATACGGCTTATTCCGACACTGGCGTGTTTGCCGTGTACTTCGGGACGGATTACTCAAAGGTGCCATTGTGCCGACAGATTATTGATGATTTGTTCCAATCGGTTATTGAAAAAGGATTTGAAGAGCGGCAGTTGGCTGCTTATAAGCAACAGATTCTTGGCCAACTCGCCGTCTCCGACGACAACTATATGTCGCTTATGCTGAATAATGCAAAGTCTTTTTGGTGGTATGGTCATGTGGATTCGTTTCAGGAAGTTGCACAAAAAATCAATGCAATTTCAAACAATGAAATAAAAACTGTAGCTAAACAAATACTTTCACCCGAAAAAATTAATGTATTGATATACAAATGAAAGAGGACATAAAAAAATGCTGTGAGATTCTCCGCTCCGGAGGTACAATTCTGTATCCAACCGATACCATTTGGGGAATTGGCTGCGATGCGACAAATGCCGAGGCAATCGACAAAGTGTATAAAATTAAAAATCGTGACGGAAACATTCCGTTGCTTGTGCTGGTCAATTCTGTGGCAATGCTCGAACGCTATGTTGTTGATATGCCGCAGGTTGCGTACGATTTGATTGATTGTGCCACATCGCCAATGACAATCATTTTTGACAAGGCACGAAACCTTCCTGAAAATCTTGTAGGACAGGACGGCAGCATCGGCATCCGTGTGACGAACGAACCTTTTACCGACCAACTGATTCAGCAGTTCCGAAAACCGATAGTTTCCACTTCGGCGAATATCCACGGAAATCCGACGGCGGAAATCTTTCAAGATATTGATGGTCAAATAGTTGATGCCGTCGACTATGTGGTGAAGTATCGTCAAAACGATATGAAAAAAGCAAAAGCGTCACAAATCATAAAATTATCAAATAGCGGACAAATTCAAATTATTCGGAAATGACAAAAGACGAAGTTTTACAGCAATCATTTTCCCATTCGGTTGCCATCCAGGTCCGTTTCACCGACATGGACAGCAACGGCCACATCAACAATGGCGTGTATCATTCATATTACGATTTGGGACGGATGCATTATTTTAAAGAAGTACTTCAGGCAAAGACGTCTAATACATTGATTTGTCAGGTAAATACCACATACGTTGCACCCTTGTATCTGACAGATGAAATTTGTGTGAAAAACAAGGTTGTTCGTTGGGGAAATTCCAGCTTCGACATGCTTCAGGCAATTTTTAAGAAAACCGCTGATGGTGAGCAACTTGCAAACTTTTGTGTAACAACGTTTGTGCATATCGAGAATGAACGACCATCGTTGGTACCAGAGGATTGGAAAAAAAGAGTTGCTTTATACGAAAAATAGAATATTTTTGCCGCCATTATGATACATGATTTAACAAAAGGACGCCCGGCGAGCGTGATACTTCTGTTTGCGTTTCCCATTATCCTTGGAAACATATTCCAACAGGTGTATAGTTTGGTCGATTCAATTATTGTTGGTCGATATGTGAGTTATCAGGCCTTGGCGGGAGTGGGGATCACTAACGGGCTGACGTTTTTTATTTTTGGCTTTGTGTTGGGAATCACCAGCGGTCTCGGCATAAAGACGGCTCATTTTTTCGGAGCTAAAGATTTCGTGAAAATGCGTCAATCGTTGGGGACGGGTTTTGTTATTTGTATAGGTTTGTCAATTCTATTGACCACGTTGGCAGTTCTTTCTATCAATCCTTCGTTGCGTTTTATGGGAGCTGCCGACGATATTTATTATTATTCTCAGAGTTACTTGCGGATAACCTATTTTGGGCTTGCCTCTCAAATCGCCTACAACGTGGTTGCGTGCATTCTGCGGGCGTTGGGCGATAGCAAGACGCCGTTGCTTTTTCTCATTTTTTCATCGGTGCTGAACATCGGTCTTGACATTTTGTTTGTGAAATTTTTGGAGTGGGGAGTTCAGGGAGCTGCGTGGGCAACGGTTATCGCACAGCTTATTTCGGCAGTTTGTTGTTTCATCTATGTGTTTTCACGTTACAAGGAACTGCGTTTGCATAAGGAAGACTTCCGAACAAGTTGGTCGTTTATTTGGGAACATTTACGCATAGGTATTCCTATGGCGTTGCAGTTCAGCATCACCGCTTTTGGCGTGATTGTCCTGTATGCCGCTTTGAATGCGTTTCCCACAACGTATATCGCAGGATTTACGTCGGCAAGCAAAATTCAAAGTATTGGAATGCTCGTTCCCATTTCGTTAGGCGTTGCTATTGCGAATTATGTGGGACAAAATTATGGTGCGGGGAATTTGGTGAGAATGCGTGTTGGCGTTAATTCCGCCCTGATTATGTCGTCGTGTGTCTGTGTTGTCGTGAGTGTTACCATGGCACTGTTTGCCACACCGTTGACATCATTGTTTTTGGACCCCGATGTTGTTGGTGATGTTTCGGAGATTTATCTTGCCTCCACGCGATATTTATACATTTCGGCGCTGTTTTTCCCATTTTTGTTTTTGCTATTTATTTACAGAAATGCGTTGCAAGGGGTGGGGAAGACCTTTATGCCGTTGATGGCAGGTGTCACGGAATTAGTGATTCGTGTTGTTGCTTCCTTGATTCTTCCAAATCATTTCGGATATAACGGAATTATTTTGGTTGACGTATTGGCGTGGGTAGGAGCGTGTTTGTTGCTGTTTGTCTCGTATCGCGTACAAATGCCGAGAGGTCGTAAGTTCTATTTCCGATTGTAATAGCAAAGGAATCTCTCAAAAAAACTTGCAGTTGTGATACGGAGTTCCTATTTTTGACTTGAAAAATATAGTTTCGTGAAGAATCAACTCTTGTCCATAATACTCGTACTCTTAATCCCGATTTGTTTTGTTATCGACATTTTGTTTGGAAGTGTGCAAATTCCGTTACAGGGATTTATAGATATACTTCAAGGAAATGATGATAATTCTTTATGGTACAATATAATAGTTCGTCTGCGACTTCCTCGGGCTATCTCGGCGATTTTGGTTGGGATTGCCTTGCCCATTTCTGGTTTGCTTATGCAGACGCTCTTCAAGAATCCTCTCGCCGACCCCTATATTTTGGGCGTAAGCACAGGCGCAAGTTTGGGCGTGGCATTTTATTCCCTTATGGGTGGAATCACCTTAGGAATTTTTACCATTCTTAATGGCAGTTTGGGAACAGCAATTTCGGCATTGATTGGCTCGTCAATCATTATTTTGCTTATTCTTATCATTGCTCCTAAAATCAAAAACATTGTGTCGTTGCTCATTATCGGAATAATGTTTGGAAGTTTGACTTCGGCCATTGTCAATATGTTACAGTATTTCTCTAACCCCGATGAAGTGCATAATTTTCTTCTTTGGACAATGGGTAGTCTTGCCAACATCGATAAGACAGAAATTTTTCTTATGGTTATAGTAATTGTTCCGATAACCATTGTCACGCTTTTGATACATAAACCGTTGGATGCGATTCTTTTGGGTGAAAATTATGCTCATAGTTTAGGTGTAAATACGGGTAAAATAAAAATAGTGATTATTATTTTTTCAACCGTATTGGCAAGTATTGTCACTGCTTTTGCCGGACCAATCGGATTTGTGGGAATGACAGTTCCGCACATAGCTCGATTTTTATTTAAGACAAATTCGCACAAGAAACTCATTATCAATGCAATATTGATAGGCGTAAATCTTATGCTTATCTGCGATTTGATTTCTCAACTTCCTGGCACACAGACAATGCTTCCGATTAATACGGTTACGGCAATTTTTGGTGCGCCCATCGTGATTTTAGTAATTTACCGAAGCCGACGAAACAATTTATGAATGAGACGAAAAACATATTGGTTACTCTCGAACATCTTACCGTTGGGTATTTGGGGAAAAATCAGAATAGTGTTATTCTTGAAAATCTCAACCTTTCCATTGCCGAGGGCGAATTGGTGTGTCTGCTTGGTCCAAACGGATGTGGGAAGTCCACGTTGATACGGACTATTGCGGGAATGCAGCCGAGTTTGTCGGGTGAAATTTGCATAAAAGAGAATGCTATCTCCAACTTGGAAATTCAAAACTTGGCAAAAATCGTGAGCGTCGTCCTCACCGACACTATTGATGTTCCCAATATGACTGTGTTTGACATTGTTGCCCTGGGACGCTATCCTCACACGGGATGGTTTGGTACGTTACATTCAAAAGATTTAGAGCTCATCAACGACTGCATTTCTAAAGTCGGACTGAATCATCTCAAAACAAGAGAATTTTTGCAATTGAGCGACGGCGAGAAGCAGCGAACGTTGATAGCAAAAGCATTGGTGCAAGACACTGATTTCATATTGTTGGACGAACCGACGGCACATTTGGATTTGTCAAGCCGAATTGAGATTATGAAACTTCTCAAGGAACTGGCTCACACGACGAAAAAATCGTTCCTTTTGTCAACTCACGAATTGGAACTTGCTCTTCAAATTTCCGACAAAATTTGGTTGGTTTCAAACAAAGAAATTGTAAGCGGAACGGCATCGGAGCTTATTCAGCAAAAAGCGTTCGAAACTTCGTTCACCAACGGGAACTTTTCGGTTGAGGAAGAAGAGGGGAGAATACGAATTAATTATCTACATTCTACCTAATTCGATTTCATCACCATTGCGATTGAAGGAAATGTGTTCTCCAAAACTTTTGGAAAATCCGATTCTGGCAACCATTGCAGTTCTGTGATATCTTCCTCGGTTTGTGGTTTGCTCGGCTGATTTTTTGAGGTTTCCATATTGAACCAGAATGTTTGTTTTAATACTGGCTCGCCATAGGTGTCGTATGTATGCCACGTGGTGCAGCGAAGCGCTTTTTCCTTGACGAATTGTAACCCCGTCTCTTCCTGCACTTCACGAATTGCGGCGATTTCGGGCGTTTCTCCCTTCTCAAGCTTTCCTTTGGGCAAGTCCCATTTCCCACGACGAAAAATGAATAAATACTCGTCGTTCTCATTTTTTATAAAGCCGCCAGCCGCCTCTATATACTTGTAAAGCGTTTTCAAATCGGCAAAAATCTGATTCCAACCACCATAAAGTGTCACCTTAGATAAATCCTTCAAATGATTTATTGCCTGTACAATATCTTTTTTTTCGTGATACACGATAACGTTTATTTCCGACGGAGTTTCTTCGTCGGTTACAAGCAATTCTTTTTCTTCAAAAAAAATACTGTGTCTCATAGCAAAATTTTGTTGCACAATTATAAAAAAATTAGTGATACAATTTTCGCTAAAAGTTATACTTTTGCCCCCGATGAAGATTTCAGACAACACAAAAGCTTATTTTGACGGGTTGCGTGACGGAACACCAATCGGATTGGGATATTTTGCAGTGGCATTTTCGTTAGGTATTGTCGCCCAAAAAGCAGGGCTAAATGCGTCGCAAGGATTCATAGCAAGTTTTTTCAATATGGCCTCGGCAGGCGAATATGCCCTTTTCACATCGATAATGGCGGGTGCGACCTACGTAGAAGTTGCAATTGCCACGTTGATAATCAATGCACGATACCTTCTGATGAGTTGCTCCTTGAGCCAAAAGTTTTCACAGGAAACTCCCTATTTTCATCGTTTTCTCGTTGGTTTTGGTATCACCGATGAGATTTTCGGTATTTCAATCGCACAAAAAGGATTTTTAAACCCACGTTACACATATGGAGCTCTGACGGTCGCCATGCCGCTCTGGGCATTAGGCACATCGTTTGGCATTATTGCAGGAAACTCGTTGCCAATACAAATTGTTAGCGCATTTTCGGTGGCATTGTACGGAATGTTTCTCGCCATCATCGTTCCTCCGGCAAAACAAAATACTACCATTTTAGTTTCCATCATCATCAGTTTTGTGATGAGTTTGTTGTTTGCTAAATTGCCGTATATCAGCAGTTTATCGGCTGGTACCAGAATTATTATTTTAACCATAGTCATTTCTGCTGTGTTTGCCATTATAAGACCTATAAAAGACGAAGATACAAAATGAGAGACGCATACATATACATCCTTATCGCTGCACTTGTAACCTACGCAATCCGTGTTTTGCCTCTCACGTTGATTCGCAAGCCGATACAAAACACGTTTATAAAGTCGTTTTTGTACTACGTCCCATATATCACATTGGCAGTCATGACTTTCCCCGCCATTGTGGAGGCGACGCAATCTCCCATTGCCGGTTGCATAGCGTTGGTTGTTGGTATTCTTGCTTCGTGGTTTGGATTGGGATTGTTCCCCGTTGCATGCATTTGCTGCGTCGTTGTGTTTGTTGCAGAATTTGTTCTTATTTAATTAAGATTGACAATGTGTATAAAATCTTATCTGCGAACTATATGAACTTTTAATTTTTAAATTTTAACTTTTAACTTGTTTTTTCATATCTTTGCAAAGATTAATGTAAAAAATTATGGCTAACAATATTGAAAGTACCATCATTGACAACTTGTTACAAATCAAGGCGATAAAACTACAACCAGAAAATCCTTTTACGTGGGCAAGCGGTTGGAAATCACCTATTTATTGCGATAATAGAAAAACGCTTTCTTATCCTCACGTGCGTGAATGTCTGAAACAGGCATTTGCTGAAAAAATCAAAGCTCAGTATCCCGACGTTGAGGTAATCGCGGGTGTGGCAACAGGAGCAATAGCTGTTGGCGTGCTTGTGGCAGAAGCGTTGAATCTTCCGTTCATTTACGTTCGTTCTGCTTCAAAAGACCACGGACTTGGCAATCAGATTGAGGGCTATTACGAAGAAGGTCAGAAAGTTGTAGTGATAGAGGATTTGATTTCAACTGGTGGAAGCAGTTTGAAAGCCGTTGAGGCATTGCGTGCCGCAAATATCAACGTGCTTGGAATGTTGGCGATTTTCACTTATCAATTCAATGTTTCCGTTGAAGCTTTCGCCAATGCAAAGTGTAAGGTTGATACGCTCACGAATTACACTGCTCTTGTGGAATTAGCAACAGAAAGAAATTATATCACGCCTGCTCAAATGGAGAGCTTGAAAGACTGGCGTCAACATCCCGATACGTGGGGAAAATAGCATTGTATGTCGATTTCGGTAAAAAATATAGTTAAGACGTACGGAACACAACGCGCTGTCGATGGCATTTCGTTTGAAATTCCATCAGGCGAGATTGTTGGTTTCATCGGTCCTAACGGTGCTGGCAAATCGACCACAATGAAAATTATTACTGGCTTCCTTTCTGACTTTGAAGGCGAGGTGCTCGTGAACGGCATCGATGTGCGACAGAACCCGATAGAGGTGAAGAAGTCCATTGGCTATCTGCCCGAACATAATCCTTTGTATCTTGAAATGTATGTCAAGGAATATCTGATGTTCGTTGCTAAAATTTATGGTTTAAATAAAGATACAGAAAAGATTGTAGATGAAATAATTAAACGTGTAGGTTTAGAGAAAGAGGTTCATAAAAAAATCTCAATGCTTTCAAAAGGGTATCGGCAACGTGTGGGATTGGCTGCCGTGCTTGTTCACGATCCTAAAGTATTGATTTTAGACGAACCTACTACGGGCTTGGATCCCAATCAATTAATTGAAATCAGAAGTTTGATAGAGGCAGAAGGGAAATCAAAGACCATAATGCTTTCAACACATATTATGCAAGAAGTTGAGGCGATATGCGACCGCGTGATTATAATCAACAACGGTAAGATTGTTGCAAACGATACTGCTGAAAACATCAAGAAAGACAAATCTTTAGAAGAAGTTTTCCACGAATTGACACAATCCCAGGGCGAATGAAGAAACTCACGACATACATAGCGACTCTCTTGATGTGTGCAGGTTTGCAGGCACAAGAGCAAATCGCACTTAATGTGTCGATGCCCGATGCCAGCGATTTTGTGGATTCCAACGCAATAATTAGAAATTACAACACGCAACTCGACAGTCTGGTCAATTTGTGGTACGTGCAGCAAGCTGGTGGAATAAGTTTTTCGGAGCATTCCAAGAAACACTACGACAGCACGTATGTTCCAAAGTTTTCCAACAAGGAATACAAACACCGAATTGAGAATATGAATTCTGTCGTGAAAATCACGTACAACAATCGTGTGCAATCATACATCGACGTGTATGCGAACAAACGTCGCAATTCGGTTTGCTCAATGCTTGGAATGGCAGAATACTATTTCCCGATATTTGAAGATATTTTTGAGCAATACGATATCCCGCAAGAGTTGAAATATCTTGCAATTATTGAGTCTGCACTGAATCCCAAAGCAAAATCGCCTGCTGGCGCTCGGGGTATTTGGCAATTTATGCCGTCAACGGGGAAAAATTACAAGTTGACCATCAATTCGTATCTTGACGAACGTTGCGATCCGATAAAATCGACGCACGCTGCGGCAAAATATCTTAAGGATTTATATACCATTTTTGACGACTGGATTCTCGCAATTGCCGCATACAACTGCGGACCAGGAAACATTAAGAAAGCAATAGCTCGTTCAGGCGGAAAGACCGACTATTGGGAGATGTATGATTATCTGCCAAAAGAAACGCGTGGTTACGTGCCGGCGTACATTGCCGCCTTTTATGTATTCGAAAACCACGAATTGCATAACTTGTATCCTCGGAAAGTCACTATGCCAAAAACGGATACTTTAATCATATCTAAAAAGTTGCATTTCAAACAAATAGCTGAAGTACTTCAAGTTTCTGTTAAAGAAATAGAGGATTTAAATCCTCAATATAAGGCCGATATGGTTCCATTTAGTGAAGAGGGGAGCCCGCTATATCTCCCAATCGACTTGGTTTCGCCATTTCTTCGTCTGCAAGATTCCATTTATGCGTATAAAGATTCTCTCTATTTGAACTTACAACCAGAACAAGTGATAGCCGCAAATTCGCCAAAAGTCTCTAACTCCGCATCAACAGCGGGAAAGACGAAAATTTACTACACGGTAAGACAAGGTGATACGTACTCTAAAATCGGAAGCAAATATGGAGTTTCCGCAGCAACGGTGAAGTCTTGGAACCACAAGACAAGCAATATGTTGCATATAGGAGATAAACTCGTCATATATGTTGCTCCCACGGGTAAGGGGAATTCTGCGCCTAAATCAACGGTAGCGCCTAAAAATACGACTGCAAGTACGTCTTCGACAGCAAAAAATACTCCGACAAAAACGTCTTCTTCACAAAACATTCATACTGTAAAATCGGGTGATACATTATGGAGTATTTCACACGCATACGGTACGACGGTAGAGAATATCAAGAGTTTGAACGGCTTAACGTCTTCAAAACTTTCGGTCGGAATGAATTTAAGAATACAATAATATGTGTGGTATTGCCGGATATTACTCAGTACATAATGTATTCTCTTCCAAAGAATTAGAACGAGTTGGAGAAAGTATTTCTTCAAGAGGTCCTGAACATCAGGGTATTTTCTCTGACGATATTGTTGGTCTTGTTCATAGACGACTGAAAATCATTGATTTATCGGATGATTCCAATCAACCGATGTTTTCCGAAGATGGAAGATACGTTATCGTCTATAATGGTGAAACCTACAATTACGACGAAATCCGACGAGAGCAGCAAATTCCTGTAAAAACTTCGTCGGATACCGAGATTGTACTGAAATCATTGATTTCCAATGGTATCGAAGCGGTGGAATATTTCAATGGAATGTTTGCCATAGCGCTGTATGACACGTTAGAGAAGAAACTGCTCGTCATTCGTGACAGAATGGGCGTGAAACCATTGTATTATTATTGGGACGGACAAAATTTCGCATTTGCGTCGGAAATTAAAGCACTGCTTCAATTAAATTTTATAACGCAAAATAAATCTTTAGATTATACTGCGCTGAATACTTTTCTTCATTTAGGATATTCGGGAACAGAATTCACGTTTTATAAAAACATTTTCAAGGTACCTGCTGGCTCGTTTATTGAAGTGAATGCTTCTGGAATGGAGATTCATTCATATTGGTCAACCTATAATGTCATACAAAATGTGACTGTCGATGACTTGTATTCTGCAAAAGAAATTTTGCGTGACTTGGTTGAACAATCTATTCGCTATCGTCTGAAAAGCGATGTCCCTTATGGAACTTTTTTAAGTGGCGGCATCGATTCATCATTGGTTACGGCTGTTGCCCAACGAAATCTCTCCACGAAGCTAAATACGTTCACTATCGCCTTTGCCGAAAACAAATACGACGAAAGTCGGTATGCAAAAAAGGTGGTCGATTATCTTTCTACAAATCACACGGAAATGGTTGTGACACAAAAAGAAGCGGCACAACTTATTCCTTCAATCTTGGATACCTTCGACGAACCATTTGCCGATTCGTCTGCCATACCAACTATGTTGGTTTCAAAACTCGCAAAGACCAAGGCAACCATGATTTTGTCTGGCGACGGTGGTGACGAATTGTTTATGGGCTATGGCGCATACCAATGGGCTAAAC
>JAGCOW010000002.1 GCA_017642535.1 Bacteroidales bacterium
AATAATTAATCAATAAGATTTTTTATGACCCCGTCTTTATAATAGGGTATCACGTTGCATGTGTCCATCGTGATGCAGTAGTCAATGCATTGGTCCACGCCGTTTTTGCGGAGACGGCTTCGTTGGGCACATTTTTCCAGATACTGGGCAAGATTGTCCTTGTGCTCATTCCACATATCGATTGCGGCAACGGTAGAATCGCAGATTGTTTCGAATTTGCCCGTCTTCAGTAGTGCTTCGGCTACGGCTCCCATAAAGATGGAATCCTCAATGTTGAATTTATTTTTCCAGCCGGCACAAAGCAACGTAATGTCGCAGTCTTGTTTCTGTAACCAGTCAACCAACACTGAAAAGTTTGAAAAAGCACCTATCACGACAGCTTTGCATCCCACGCCGAGTTGAATCGTCTTGGTGCCATTTGTGGTGCTATATACAATGTCACGACCTTCCACAATGCTACGTTCAAACTTTTCGGGTGAGTTTCCAAAGTCGGCGAAGTCTATTTTTATGCCATTTCGCTCAGCTGCAATCAGGTATCCTTTTTCCTTGTATGTTCTGGCTTCGTCAACGCTTTTTACGGGGATTATTGATTTGACTCCGTTCTCGAACGCGGCACAAATCGAACTTGTGGCACGAAATACGTCGGTCACCACCACAATGGCGTCCTTGTTTTCAAAATATTCGAAGAGGGCAGGGCTAAAACAGGTTTCAATTATGTGTTTCATTGGTTTTGTCTTTTATGTCAAACATTACGATAATGGCTATGAATCCCCAAAAAAGTGAGGCAATTTTGTCCATATCGAGAAAATCATTCAAAAATGCGTGCAAATAGTACGTAATAAGCCCTAAAAGCAGAAATAGTATCGTTTCCTTGGTCAATTCGTTTTTCGTTCGGTTATACAAGTTGAAACCAATCACAAGCACGGTTATCAGTATTGCAATGAACGAAAGTGAACCGATAAGTCCGGCGTCAGCAAGCAATCCAAGGTATTCACTGTGGGCGTTACCCAAATCCGCCGCATTGGTGCTGATTTTCGTTTTATCAACGGAATGTTGGAACGGAGCATATAAAAACATATATGTTCCTGGGCCATAACCAGTTATGGGTTTCTCTAAAAACATACGGAATGCACATTTCCAACGGTTTATACGTTCCATATTGGAATCGTCGGACGCAATGTTCGACATTGATTTTACGTGCGAAAGGAAGTCGGTACTCGAAACTTCGGTGTTTTTCGACATTTTATAAATTATGTCGTTATAAAACGGTGCAATCATAATGGTGGCACATGAAGCAACGAGTATAATATTCTTGATTTTGATGTGCAGTTTCAGCACAACCCACAAGCAAAAAACGGCTATGATTCCCGCCCATGCGGCACGAGTATAAGAGAATAATAGTCCGATGCATAATAAACCAAGTAAGAGAATATTAAAAAACTTGATACTGAAATCGTTACGTCCTCT
This sequence comes from Bacteroidales bacterium, assembly GCA_017642535.1. Taxonomy (GTDB): domain Bacteria; phylum Bacteroidota; class Bacteroidia; order Bacteroidales; family UBA1715; genus UBA1715. The sequence continues at coordinate 1,468 of JAGCOW010000002.1, forward strand.
TTTCAGAACCACGAACATTGCAGGAATGAGCAATGCGAGTGCAGCACCATAAGACGTGTGGTCGCGGAAGAACGGTTGCATTACCAGATACGACGTGTCGTGTGAAAAATACGACGGGGCGTGTTTTATGAGTGTGTAAATTATGACGATTGAAAAACCTAATACGTAGGCAATAATGTATTTTATTATGTTTTTCTCGTCAACAACAAATTGAGTAACAATGAAATAGAAACACGAAATAAACCAAAGTCGTGTGAGTAGATATTTGAATGACACAATGGGCATTTCAGACACCAGACTTGCAATGAACAGCCACCCGAGATACACGTAAATACAAATACTTACAGGGTGTTTGAGTACTTCTTTGTCGAACTTTCGTTCGCTCAAAAGTTTGAGGAAAAACACGCACATTGCCAAAAATATGAATGGCTCCGTGGGCAGACTCATATTGACGGGCGTGTTTGGAATCAGTTCCGACAACTCAATGGAGAGTGGTGTACAGAACATTATGATAATCAATAATTTGTCTAGTGCCAAAAAGGCAAGGAACCCCATAGCGAGAGCAAAGGGGACAAGCGTGATGAGATACGATTCATTCCAAAGTCCCACCATACTGGCAATTATGAAGAGAATTGCAGTAATATAGAGACACAGAATCGTTTTTTTCTCCGAAATCACTGTTGAGATTGTTCTAAAGCTTCTTCCTGACGACGATAATCTTTGACTAATTCAAGGAATATCAATACAATAAACGTGAAAATGAATGTCGCAATTGTTGAAACCACAACGATGACAGCACGTTTCGGTTTTGCTTTTTTGTCGGATTTCGTCGCTTTGTTAACGACGAAATAGTGCGTGAGAATTTGTTCGGCGTCAACTTTTGCCTCTTTATATTTTTGGTTCAGGGCACTCAATTGTTCGCTTTCAAATTCAAGGAAATCGCGGAGCGAAACGTAAGCGGCACCATATTTTGCCAGCGTGTCGAGTTGTTCCTTGATTCGTTCTGCACCTTTTGTATTGCCAGATGCGACAGCTTGAGCATATGCCTCGTTCACCACTTCCGACTGCGATTCGTAGTCGTAGATACCTTTTTCCATAATTCTTCTAAGTGAATCCTTGAACATGCTGATTTGATCCTCTTTCGCTTTGTACTCATATTCAACGATTTGTAATGCTTCCTTGGCACGTTTGTGTTCCATTGCATTCATTACGGTGTCAATGAGCGTTGCAATATCGTTTGCCATCAATGCAGCCGTGTCGGGATTCGCATCGAGTACCGAAATTTCCACAGCCATATATTCCGTGCGTTTGTATGAAATACGTTTCTGATATTTTTTCAGCATTTTGTCGTTTGGATATTTCACATTTGCCGAATCAATGTCATAATGTTTCCACAAATTGTATTTGTGAATGATTTTAGCACGTAATTCGTCACTATTCAAAACCTGCAAAAGTTGTTCGGTTTCTTTGTCTTCACCATACATAGATTCTTTTTTCGCGGCGTCTTTCGTGGCAATCAACTCTTGTGATATTGACAGTGATGGAGCAGGATACACAATCACATTTGAACGATAAAGCGGCGTTATCAAGAATGAAACGACGATAGCGGCGACAGCAGCGATTATCGTGGTGATAATCAATGGCTTTTTATAATGAAAAACTTTGTATATTAAATCGTTGGAATTGAATGAATAGCGTTCGTTGTTCTCCATTTTTTATTCGTTTTTAAATAAACCAAATAATTCTGCGTCAATCTTGTTCACAATCTTACTGAAATCTTCGGGATTGTCTATAAAATTGATGGAATCAGTGTCTATAACGAGAATTTTTCCCAAATCGTATGATTTCACCCACGTTTCGTAACGACGGTTCAAACTTTCCAAATAATCAAGTCGAATGGCGTTTTCGTATTCTCGGCCTTTGCATTGAATACGTTTCACCAACGTTGGTATGGACGCTTTAAGATAAATCAACAAATCGGGTGCCTGGAGCAGTTGCTCTACTTGTCGGAACAAAGAGAAATATGTCTCGAAGTCGCGTGTAGCCATAAGTTTCATTCCGTGTAGGTTAGGGGCAAAAATGTATGCGTCTTCGTAGATTGTTCTGTCCTGAATGACGTCTTTTCCCGAATTGCGGATATTCATAATGTTTTGCAGACGACTATGCAAATATGAGATTTGCACGTTGAACGACCATGCTTTCATGTCTTGATAAAAATCGTTCAAGTACGGATTGTCGTCAACCACTTCGTAATTCGGTTCCCAACCATAATGTTTAGCCAACATTTTCGTCAATGTTGTTTTCCCAACGCCGATATTTCCTGCTATTGCTATATGCATATCATAAATTTTTTAAGTTTACAAAAATACAAAACTATTCTATTTGAAAGAATTTCAACTTGGAAATATTCATCAAAGAAACGTTTGTATAATAAAAATGTAAAATGTCTTGGTACGAATATCCTTGTCTGGCCATTTCCATAGCACCTTCCTGCGACATTCCCACACCGTGGCCGAATCCTTTTCCGTAAATCACAATCTCGTTTTCGCGCGAATCAATGCAGAAAAAGGTCGATTTTAGTTTCCAGTCCGAACGAACGGTGGTGAGCAGTAGGAGAGAATCGGTGCAATCGGTTTCAAGGTATTTTTTTCGGTTGAATTGATCAAACGACAAGTCTGCTGAATCGGCAAGAGGATATCCTTTTTTCTTGAGATATTCTTCCCATTGGTCACGTGGAATTGTTTTGGTCCATATGTAGCTTGGCTGGCCAACGCTAAATGGGTCTTCCTTTCCACGAAGATAGGGTATTGGCTTGTTCCAAACGTCCTCGCTGTTACACGATTCTCCACCAGAATTTGAATAAAATGTGGCTTCTATCAAATTACGATTTTCGTCAACCAACACAAGTCCTTGGGTTGCTTTGGTTGCTTCGACAATGGCTTTGCTGTATCGACAACGACCCACGTATGCCTGACAATGCACAGCGTCGCATAGGTTGTAACCTTGTTTGAGATGACGTTTGTAAAAATTCGCTGCATACGTTCTGCACAAGATTGCCTGTGCCTTGTAGTACGCAATATTGGCCTTTGCTCCACCTTCGGATTCCACTACGCCGGCAATGTATTTTTCAAAATTTACGTCGTTGATGAGCACGAGGGAATTTCGGCTAGTTTTTATGTACAAGTCGTTGTCGTATTCCCGTGCCTTGATTTTCCCGTTATGAAAACGAATCTGGAAAATGTTGTCTTGCGTGTTTCCGCGAAAGAGAATGAGGGTATCGGCAGTAAAAACCTCGTTTTTAACCGTGATGTATATTTTATGATTTTTCCTTGAAATAGTGGCTGATTGCGATTCTTCTAACGAACAGATTATCTTGTTGTTAGCGACAATGTCGTATTTCCCCGATTTAGCATAGAATACACAATTTTCAATTTGTTTATCCGAGAAAATGCGAATGTTGATATTTTGGCTCACACCAATACCAGCAAGAAGTAAAAAAAAGATTGTGAGCCGTAATTTCATTGTAACTAAATCGTATCTATTTAAGAATCAAAATGTTATGAATACAGATAACTTTGTGCTAAAATACAAAAAAAATAATTTGTTGTATTGATTCCGTTCTTTTGTTATTTGAGAGTTACAATAGTTATTCCGTCGCCACCCATTTCGATAGGGGCGTCGTTGCACGATTCCACAAAATCAACGGTGTTGAGATAGTCGCGAATCAGTTTTCGCAAAATACCGTACCCTTTGCCGTGTAAAATCTCCAAATGCTTCACTTGGAGCATATTGGCTGTTTCCACAAAATCTTTTATTTCGTACATCGATTCGTCGCCTCGCTTGCCGCGCACGTCAAGATGGGGAACGAAAGTTTTGCGTTTTTCCGAGATGTTTTTTACCGTGGTAGCAACAATAACGGGTTTATGTTCCACTTTTGGCTTGGTGGCGGGTTCCAAGGTGCTGGTTTTTACCATCATTTTCAGGTTACCAAAAACAACTAGCGCTTGGTTTCCTTGAATTTCAAGCACTTCACCCACGGTTGATTGACCTTTGATTTTTACATAATTACCAACGGAGATCTCTTTGTTATTTTGTTGTTCACGTGTGTTTTGCAAATTATTTGCATTTTTAATCTGTGCAGTTTTTTGTTTCGTTTTCTCTGCAAAATGTTGCATTTCCAGTCGTGCTTGTTTTGTCGTTTCTCGTTCGGCTTGCGCCTCCTTTATTGCACGCACGGTTTGCTCTATCTGTTTGTTTGCGGAGTCAAGTACGGCGTTGATTTCCCTTTCGGTGTTTTCGATTATTTCTTGCCGTTTTTCGTTAATCTTTTTTAACTTGAAATGGTAATCTTCTTTTATTGTTTCTAATTGTTGTTCTTGTTTTCTCAGTTCTTCCTTCTTTTTATATACATATTGTTTTTCGATTTCAAGTTTTTTCAAGTTTTCATCAAAGTCAATATGTTCTTGTTTGATTTTGGATTTTGCCTTGTCGAGCGTGTATTTAGGGAGACCGATAGATTGTGCGATTTCAAAGGCGAACGAATTTCCCGCCGAACCCATACGCAGTTTGTAGAGCGGTTTCATATTGTCCATGTCGAACAGCATGGCTCCATTTATGATTCCGGGTAAAGCCGTGGCGGCATGTTTCAGGTTGCTGTAATGTGTGGTGATAATGCCGAATGCGCCTTTGGCATTGAGCGTTTCCAGCACACTTTCGGCTATTGCACCGCCAAGAATCGGTTCCGTCCCTGTGCCGAACTCGTCTATCGCCAATAGTGTCTTGTTGTTGGCCTGTTCAAGGAAAATCTTCATGTTAAGCAAGTGCGACGAGTACGTACTGAGGTCGTTTTCAATAGATTGCTCGTCTCCAATGTCAATGAGATGATTGTTGAAAATGCTCATTTTGCTTTGGCTGTCGGCTGGAATCGGTAGTCCGCACTGAAACATATACTGAAGTAGGAGCACCGTCTTCATACACACCGATTTTCCGCCGGCGTTCGGGCCAGAAATCACGATAATTCTTTGTGCTTTATTGAGCACAATGTGCAACGGAATGATTTCTTTCCCGTTTTTTTTGAAAGCTAAAAGAAGGAGAGGATGCTTTGCTCGAATGAGCGAAATTTCTTGTTGGTTAGCTGAAATTATGGGCATTTCGCCGTCGATTTCTATCGAAAATTTTGCTTTTGCACGGATGGCGTCTATTGCACCGAGAAAATCATATGCTGATTCTATGTCTGATAAGTAGGGACGGAGCTTGTCTGTGATTTCTCGTAATATGCGAATAACTTCTTTTTGTTCTTCAAACTCTAAATTCGCAATGGCGTTGTTCGTCTCAAACGCTTCGACGGGTTCCACGAATGAAGTTTTTCCCGTGGCTGACTCGTCGTGAACGATTCCTTGTATTTTTCGCTTGTACGTCGTGTTGAGTGGAAGCACCAAACGACCATCGCGAATGGAAAGTTCCGTATCCTGGTCAATCCATCCTTCTTGTCGCGCGATTGCCAATTTTTGTGACATTATTTTGTTTATTGCACGTCGTTTTTGGGCAATGTCATGTCGGATTTCTACAAGTTTTGGCGATGCGTTGTCTTTGAGCGTACCGTTCGGGCTAATTACAGAATCAATGATTTTGCAAATTTCCGTTGCGATCACTATTGGTTCGGCAAGTTTTGCAAGATAGGGATATGTTTCCTTTTGTTTGTTGAAAAATAAAAGCACACTTTGGATCTCGACGATGGATTTTCGAAGCGTATGCAATTCGTTTGTAGTTAAATATGTTCCTTCGGGACGGATGCGAGTGATTGCATCATAAATCGTTGCAAACGAGGGAGTTGGAAAATCATTGTTGGTCCTGATTATTTCCATCATTTCCATCGTTTGGTGCAGCAATGCCTCAATTTCGTCGGTGTCGGTCAAAAAAGCAATTTCGTTGATTTTTTGTTTACCCAAATCGCAACAACAGTTGTTGGAAACGAACCGTCTGATTTCGTCGAAACCAATTTTATGTTCTATATTTTTCGGGTACAGTGACACGTTGATTTATTTTGTCGCAAAAATAGATTTTTTTATGAAAAACAGAAAAAACAAGTATCTACGTATAAAAACGAATTTTTAAGAAAATATTCGATTGTGAGAATATCAATAACATTAAAAATGTATTTTTGTGATACTATGATACGAGAAAATTTACAAAGGATACAGCGGACAATTCCCGACGGGGTGTTGTTGCTTGCGGTTTCAAAGACGAAACCCGAAAGTGATATTATGGAGGCATACGAGTTCGGTTGCCGTAGTTTTGGTGAAAACAAAGCCCAGGAAATGGTCGGAAAGTATGAGCATTTGCCAAAGGACATCCGTTGGCATATGATTGGGCATTTGCAGACGAACAAAGTGAAATATATCGCTCCGTTCGTGTCGCTTATTCATAGCGTTGATTCCCTCAATTTGCTGGAGACGATTAACAAAGAGGCAAAAAAATGTAATCGTGTGATTCCTTGTTTGTTACAATTCCACATTGCAACGGAGGAGACCAAGTTTGGTTTGTCGTTGGAAGAAGCGGAGGAATTTATTACAACGCCCGAATTCAGAGAGTTACAAAATATTGAGATTCATGGTGTTATGGGTATGGCGAGTTTTACCGACAACACCGAACAGGTTCGTAATGAATTTCGTCATTTGAAATCTATTTTCGACACTTTGCACGCAAAATATTTTCCGTCGGACACGTTCAAGGAAATTTCCATGGGAATGTCGGGTGACTACCAGATAGCGATAGAAGAGGGCAGCACGATAGTTCGTATTGGCAGTTCTATTTTCGGTGCAAGGAATTATGCTATTTGATTTTGTAGTTTTAGAAGATAGTTTCTGTAAGCTATTTTATTTCTAAATAGATTTAAAAAAGATGTGCCTATACAAGATTTATAGTATTTTTGTTTTATTAAGTATAAATTTAAATCGGCACATTAAAAATGGCAATAATCTCTCTTTCTCGTTTCCTTGTCAAGGACCGCATACAGCATTTGACTGACGAAGAAGTCAATCAGTTGCGTCAGGCATCCCGACAAGATGATGCTTTTGCCCAATATGGCTATGGACGATGGCTCTATTATCTCAATCCGTATCAGGGAGCTATGAAAGATGCCGAGGAACTTTTTTTCAAGACGAAAGATGTTCTGCCTGATAGTATGGCTGCCTATGCTTTAATGATTCGGTATGGCGAAACTGTTTCTACTCGCCCGTCGGAAATGGATATTGAAGAGTATCAAAAGTTGCTTCTTCAAGCAAAGGAACAAGGCAGTCTGCTTGCATCCGTTCAATATGCCCGAGACCGTATATATGGTACGTTTTGCGAAGCTGAACCGATAAAAGTCACAGAAGAAATTGAAAAATTATTGTCTGAAAATCCAAATTCAGATTCGTTTTGGTATTTGCTGTTGGCGTTTGCTTACGAAGCGGCCAACAGACCAGAAGACGCTGAGAAAATGTATGAAAGGGCTCTTGAATTAGGAGAATTGGATTCCTATTTTTATTTGGCAAATATTTATCAAAAGAAAGGCAATACAGCACTTGCAGAAGAGTATTTCGAAGATGGTTGTTCAAAAGGTTGTACTATGTGTTTGTTGTATCAGTCTGACATGGATGCAGAAGAGTATGAGTCTTTGAACGAATCGACACAGTCTCAAATACATCAAAACATAGATGAACGTCTCCGTCGTGGCTTGCAAATGGGAGAAGGTTACTGTGCATATTATCTGTGGAAGCATTATAAAAATGGAAATCTTGGTTACCCCAAAAATGAAGATAAAGCTTTTTCATATCTAAAACGGGGGATAGAATTGGGCAACACGTTCTGTATCACTCAAATGGCAATCGCGGCACAATATGGTGGTCTGCCAGAAAATATGTCTCTTTCTCCTTGTGAAATAGGTGAATTATGGCTTCAAGCTGCTCGATACGATATTGATTCGGAAGCAATCATCGAATTGAATGAGGTTACCGATGATTTATTTATGAGCAAACACAAGAACGAAATAAAAAAATATTGGGAACCGAGATTTTTTGAACTATTTGAAAGTGAAGAAGATTCTGACGACAAAGGTAACAATCCAGATGAAGATAGTTGGTATAATCCGCGGGATGATTTCTTCGACCATTGGAAGAACGATGATGACGAAGACGACGGTCGATTTGATGCGTATGTTTAACTAAAAGATACAAGTATGACACAAGAAGAAATTTGCGAACGTATAGTTGCAATTGTAAACGAAATGCGTGAGAATACATGCGAAAGATATATGTTCAGAAATATTCCATTGGCAAAAGAAGGTTTCAGTCTGGTTAAACAACTTGAATCCTCGGAGGAAACTCCTATGGGAAGGGCAATGGCTTGTAATGCTATTTATGAAGAGCTATCCGAACATAATGTTCCACGTTTTGCTCTTGAACTTTTACGTTATGAATTGGCTCAACTAGAGTTGTCCGACGAAGAAAAGAAAGAGGGACCTTTGTCGAAAGATTTTGTTCGCTACGAAATTCAACGCCTTGAAGATTTTATTGATATAGAGCACGTTAGTATGGATGAATTTATGGAGAAATATCATCGTCATTTGAAATTCTCATCTGTTGAACGGACACCGATATGGGAAGAAATCTATTATGATGTGGAAGTGGAATGTGATAAAGAACTCGGCGATATCCCTCGTGGAATGGGCTTTTGCTATGGATATTGGCATACGTTACAAAATGTCCTTGCCAAGCGGGGCATAGAATGGCAGTCGCCCAAAGAATTGAATCCAAGAGTTATGTTTGATTAAGAAAAAAGATGATAAAAATAGAAACCATACCTTCCGATAATCCATTGACTGGTCAAAGTAAGTGGTGGGGACAGCCCGATATGCCTGAGGAATTGGAATTTCCGGAAATGACAGTGATTGATTTAGACGGACAATCATATCAAGAAACGTTGACTTTTGTCTGCCAAATTCGTTGCGAAGATATTGCTCCGTTTGATACCGATAACCAGCTGCCACACAAAGGCATGCTCTATTTCTTTGCCGCTCTTGATTATTTCTTAGGAGACATCGAAAATCCTACTTGTCCAGGTTTGGGAATGTGGGAACCACAATATTTTAAGGTACTCTATTCTGAATCCTGCGAAAATCTCCATACGCACCAAATTATTTACGAAGATGGTTCTCCTGCACATCTTCCTGCAGAAAAACTTACGTTCTCTTCTTGTTGTGAAGCAGATGACGGTATTCGATTATTGGGACAATCATATATAGACGATGTTCGTCAATATTATCCTCAATTGATTTCGTTGTTGCAAATTGACGAATCCGACCGTTGGAACTTGAGATTTTATGATTGCGGAATGCTCAATTTCCTCATCTCATCAGACGATTTACGCAATCGTCGATGGGATAAGGTCAAATGCCATTTGTTCTCATTCTAAAAACTATTGGTTACGGATTTTATTACCCAATATGAATCCAAAAATACCTGTCAGTAATATGCCTATTGTGGTTTGTACAAGGTTGAGCATATCCATAAGTGGTGATACATTCTGAAGTTCTTCGGAATCCATTCCTGCCATATTCTTCAGACTTACAGCCAATGCATCGAAATACTCCAATAGAGTTACTTCCGAATTGTAGATATATGCAAATAACAACACCGTTACGATATACGTTATTATCATTTTTGTCATGCTTTCGCCAAAGCCAAAAAATAAATCCGAAAGACTGTTAGTTACAATTCGCCATAGATTTACCAATTTTGTGAATGTTTTTACATTACTTTCGCTTAACTCTGTTATCATACGATGTCGTTCTGCCTTTCTCCCTTGAACGTATGCCCAGTTTGCATCGGCGAAAAAGCCCCTGCCTGCCCATAATCCATTGAGTGTCTTATATATATCTTCGGCATCTGCCCATCGTGATTTGATTGCAGCATCGGGACTCCAGTCGGAAACCTCGCTACGGTTGTTGGTACGAACACCAGTGCCAAAGTCGTGCCAATCAACAATGAAATTTTTGTATGCTTTTTTATCTTGTTGAATTATTTTGTCATTCAGAAGATTTTCGCGACGGATGTTTGCCGCATCGCCAAAATAGGTGTTATACAGACTGGAGTTGCTTATTTTTGCGTGTTTGAAAAGCACCACACCTTCAAAAAAGCAACGATAGAAATCGCAGAAATCGATTTTTGAATCTTCGAATGTCGCATTATTGATGCCGGCATATCTGAAATCACACCATGCAATGTTAGCATAGCGGAAGCGACAATTATCCAATGTCGTTTTTCTAAACGATACACTGGCGATTGTCGGTTCTTCGCTTGCACCTTTGTGGTCGAAGTCGCAATCGGTGAGTGTTGCCTCGTCGAATTTACAATGTCGCAAGGTTGCATTTTTGAAGTTTACATTGGTTAGAGTGCAACCGCTAAAGTCAACGTCTTCTAATATCTGACCGCTCAAATCGATTGAGTTGATGTCTTTGCTCTCTATTAGTGTTTTTAGTTCTTCTGCGTTCATATTCAAAAATTGATTAATAATTGCGAGTTGTGGTGTATGAATCAGATGTTAGTTCAGAACCTAATTTTTTTCTGTCAAGTTCCTTTCTCTCTGTGCGTTCTGAACGTTCCGTCAGACTACAGACACAACGATATATATCTTCAAAAACTTTTACGTTATATAAAACTTTGTAATATGTTATCCTATAGTTGTTGGTAACCCTATACGTTGATTTTGTATCGCTTATTTCTTTACGACCATCCCCATACGTTTTTTCATTCCATTCTTTCTTAATTAGATTTTCTCCACTTCCCAAATAATCTTTTTCTTCTTCTGTAACCCATTCTTGATACTCTTTTAAGAGATTCGTTTGTATCAAATAAATCATGTCGGTTCGTTTACAACTTACGCAACGACGATGTGGTATAGTGTCATTGAGTTGATTGGTGGCATATCGATAGAAGAAATATGCAACAAGGAATAGAGTCCATGCCACAATCCAAACCAAACCATAGGTTAGAAGAAGTACAAACCATACGTATGTACATATAATTGCAACTATGGCAAAAAGTATTTTCATCATATCATTGTTAAAGATATAGAAACTATAGCGCCATTGCATTGCAAATCGCATAAGTAGAATAATCAGTGCCTCAGTACAGAACAACCACAGCAAGCCAAAGAGTATGTAGAATCCTGTTAGAACCCATCCAAGAACTTTTCTTACATCTTCTGTTTTTGTCCCATATTTGTTGATTTCCTTTGGTAATTGGTGGGCATAGAGAGGCGAAGCAATTATTCTTGCGAAAAAATCGCAGTCAATTAATTGTTCGGCATAAGGTAAGTGCTTTAGGAGAAATGAATTGTTACCATAACTATTTGCAAACTTATAATCTTGCACAATCATATTTTCATCCGCAAAAACTATAGGCATATAAAATAGCCCGTCTTCTGGATTGAATACGTTTAAATTATGAAAATAGGACTCATACGTTCCGTCTTTTTTTCTATCAACAAACATTGATGGTGTAATAAGACTGTCGCATTCTTGTATTGTTTTCCCAAGAAAGAGAGTTTTAAATTTGTTTTCCGACAAATAGCAATCGCGTTCGTCTCCAAGTTCAAAAGGATAGAATTCATCGGGTAAAATAACATTCAAGTTCTTATTGGAGTATGTTTCCTCTTGTCCGTCCGCAAGACGAATAAGTGCTTTCATGCTTGTTTCTTCTGGCTTGCGGTTTATTATAGTAACGGTGTCGTTTTCTTCTTCCCTTACGACAGGATAACCTAATTCATAACTATAGCAATAACCTCTTAATCCATCTTGGGTTTCCACGAACAAACGTCCCAATTCCATGCTTGACGTGTTTTCGTATCCCAATAATGAAACCACATCTCCTTTGTGTAGTGTGATTTTGTGTTCGGTGGTATCTTTGCCTGTTTTCAGTGAAATGGTTTTGTCTATAGTGATTTCAGGTCTGTTTTCTTTAAATTGATATTCTTCCGTAAAAAAATTAAAACATAAAATTGAAATCAAAATAATAGGCAGATAAGGTATTTTTCCCAGAAATTCTCTAAATTCCATTGTATCATACCATAAATCTTCGATTTTGTACCAAATTCCTCGTATCATTTATTATAAAATTAAATCTTGTAGTGCCAAATATACAATATAAAATTATTGTACATTTTTATTTTGGAATAAAAAGTTGTGCGATTTCGTCTATTTTATTGTAACACCTCTAACGTCGCCTGCAGCAAAGCTCTTTTTTCTGACTTTTCTTGTTCGAGTGCTTTGGAAATAGTCTTTGAGAAGTCTGTCTTTTGCTCGTCGGTGAGATTTGGCACGCATACCTCTATTATTGTATATGCTTCAAGAGCCGTTTCATAATTTTCTCCTAATAATAATTGTATAAAATCTTCGGTATGTTTTGAGAAATCGAGGTTCGATTGCCACATGGCCGAAAGGAGGCGAGCTTTTTCGTTTACAAAACGGCTGTCGTGCAATGCTTCAATGAAAATTGATGTTGCATTTTTGTCTTTTGTGTCGGCTAAACAATTATAAATGTCATTTTTCGTGTTGTCGCTTGTTGTTGTTACAAGCAGATCAAATAATAATGGTAAGGTTTTGAGCGAGCCGTTCTCGTGAATGTAGGCGATTGCGTCGTGGATTGCACTTTCGTTTTCTGACTGAAAAATAGTCTTAATTTCGTTTATTACTGCACTTTCTTCTAATTCCATTGCTATAATTTTTTTAAATTTATGTCTTGAATTTGTTTGCAAATAAAAAATAAATAGTAATTTTACACAAACAAAATATGTAGCATTTTAAATTAAATCGTATGCGAAGTAATAAAAAACTAATCCGATTGTTGATCGTCTTGGGATTAATGGTTGGTATCGTGGGTTGTAGCAACTCCGATAAAAAGACAGACACATCAAATGTAGTTGATGAAGAACAAGCACAAAAAGAAAATCTTGTCAAGGAAGTGAAGAAAGTGATGTTCTCGTTGCCTTCACCAGTTGAAACAACTTTGTTGTTGAAACAAGCAGGTGCAGGATACGACGAATCATTGTTGAATCCAACTTCTAATTCCACAAAGTATAATACAGACAAACAAAAAGCTTTGAACCTTGGTGTTTACGGAGCTGATTTGAGTTATGCAAGTATCTTCGAACAAGATCAGACGATTATGCAGTATATGCAAGTTTCAAAGAAATTGGCTATCGGTTTGGATTTGTTGGCAGCAATCGACCAATCAATTATTGATCGTTTGGAGGCAAACCACGATAATCGTGATTCTGTAATCAGAATCATCTCTGAAACATTCCTTAATTCTAACTCTACTTTGAAGGAAGACAATCGTCCAGAAATGGCTGCATTGATTCTTGCTGGTGGTTGGGTAGAAGCTTTGTACTTGGCAACTCAATTGACGAAAGATGTTGTGAAAGACAAAGATTTGATTGAAAGAATCGTTGAACAAAAACTTTCTTTCAGCGAATTGACTCAATTACTTGGCGAATATGCTGAACAAAATGCCGACATTGCAGAGGTTATCGGACAATTACAAGGTATTTCAAAAACTTTCAACGAAATTGAAATTGTTAAGTCAGGTATTGAAACCGTAACTGATGAAGAATCTGGTACAACAGTATTGAAAGCAACTCAAAAAATTAACATAACACAAGCTCAATTCGATGCTTTGAAGAAAGAAGCAGCTGCTTTGAGAAACTCATTTATCCAATAATTTAAAGATTTAGCAGATATGAAAAATGTAAGTAAATTATTAGTGTTGGTTGTATCTTTCGTATTGTTAGGTACTTTATCTTACGGACAATGTAGAACATTTGCTAAGAGCGAATGTAAACCAGCTTTGGAACCATACGTTCATGATGGTATTTTCAATGCTACTGAATTATCAGAAGGTGAATCAGCAGAATTGTATAAGACTTTCTATTCAAACCAAAACTATCGTATTGCGATTTGTGGCGATGCTCAACTTCCAAAAATCAAATTCTCGATTATGGATGCTGACAGAAACGTTTTGTTCACAAATGCAAAACACTCATTCAAAAGAGTATGGGACTTCAAGATGGAATCAAGTCAACAATTGATTATCTCTATCGAAGTTGAAACAAACGATGAAAACATCAGCGATGAAATCGCTCGCGGTTGCGTTGCTGTTCTTGTTGGTTTCTCTGCTGATTAATTAAGTAATTAGTATTTAATTGATTTATATTGATAAGGCTGTTTTGGAAACAAGACAGCCTTATTTTTAGATTATAATCAACGATATTTCTCAATTGTCAATTCTCAATTATCAATAAAATTGGCTATTCTTCAGGTCGAAAATATTACCAAATATTATGGCGAATATCTTTTGTTCGATAATCTCTCGTTCGTGATAAATCGTGGGGAACGCATTGCGCTTGTTGCCAAAAACGGAATGGGTAAAACCACGCTCATTAAGGTGATTATGGGAATGGACACGCCTGAACAGGGAAGAATCTTGTTTGAACCTGATGTATCGGTCGGTTATTTGGACCAAGACACCGAATTGGAATCGTCGTTTACGGTGTACGAAGAGGTGTATTCGGCGAATCAGAAGGTGCTTTCGGCAATGAGCAGATACGAACAAGCACTGACGGCGGGTAATGAGAAGGAGATACAAAAGGCGACCGATGATATGGATTCTACCGATGCGTGGAATTACGAGCAACAGGTGAATCTGATTATTTCAAAATTGGAATTGCCTTCGCGTCAAAAGATATCGGAATTGTCGGGAGGACAGAAGAAACGTGTTGCAATGGCGAAAATTCTGATGCTTGCTCCCGATTTGCTGATTTTGGATGAACCGACCAATCACCTCGACATTACTATCATAGAGTGGTTGGAAGATTATTTGAAGACAATACGGAGCACCTTGCTCTTGGTTACACACGATCGTTATTTTCTTGATAATGTGTGCGATACTATTCTTGAATTAGATGACAAAATTGTCTATCGTTATTCCGGAAACTATTCCTATTATCTTGAAAAAAAACAAGAACGACTGCAAGTGCAGACAGCCGAGGTTGCAAAGGCGAAAAACCTGATGCGTAAAGAACTTGACTGGATGCGTCGTCAGCCACAAGCACGGGGAACTAAGGCACGCTATAGAATCAATGCTTTTTACGATTTGAAGGAGAAAGCTGAAACAAAGGTGGAGTCTGACGATGCTATGATAATCAACGTGGCGAGTCAATATCTTGGTAATAAGGTGGTTGACTTGAAAAGCATAGACAAATCGTTTGGTGACAAACAAATCTTGTCAAAAGTGACTTATTCCTTCAGCAAGGGCGAACGGGTCGGCATTATTGGCGAAAACGGTTGTGGCAAGTCAACGTTGTTGAACATTATCACGCAACAATTACAACCAGATTCTGGCACGGTTGACTGGGGCGATACGCTTTCTATCGGTTACTATAAACAAGATGGTTTGCTTGGGTGCGACGGCAAGCACGTGATAGATGTGATAAAAGACATTTCCGACAAGATTGAGTTGGAACATGGTCATACGATTTCGGCGGCACAATTCCTCGAACAATGGAATTTCCCTCGTTCCGTACAATATTTGTATGTGTCGAAACTGAGTGGTGGTGAGAAGAAACGTTTGTATTTGATGACTGTCTTGATGCAAAAACCGAACTTCTTGATACTTGACGAGCCAACTAACGATCTGGATTTGTTCACTATACAGTTGCTGGAAGAATATCTGCTCAATTTTAAAGGTTGCGTTTTGGTTGTTTCGCACGATAGATTTTTTATTGATAAGGTAGCCGACCATTTGTTGATTTTCAAAGGTTCTGGTGAAGTGGGAGAGTTTCCTGGAAATTATTCTGTTTTCCGTGAGTATGAGAAAAAACGCCTGGCAGAACAGGAAAAAGCGGACGGAAAGGAGAAGGTCGTTTATCAAAAAGAACCACGAAAGAAGAAAGGTCTTTCGTATAAAGAGGAACAATTGCTGAAAAAAACAGAACAAGAAATTTCACAACTAACCCAAGAAAAACAAGATTTGGAAACGTTATTTTCGTCTGGAACATTGTCACAATCCGAATTGATGGAAAAATCACAACGTATGGGCGACATACTTTCGTTGCTCGACGAGAAAGAAATGATTTGGTTAGAACTGAGCGAAAAAATGTCAGAGTCTTAATTTATTATTTTCCTTTTTTCTTCGATTTTGTTTTCTTTCTTGAAAAATCGTCTATTTTTCCAATCTCCTCAAGCATCGATTTCAGATTTTCTTGCGTATGGTCGGAAGTCATTTTAATGGTTTCCTTATACGTGCCTTTGTCAATGGTTAGTTCGTTGATAGGTTTGGTCAGATATGTCTCGATTTTCGCAAGAAGAGGGCGTTCCTCATTGCTGCAAAATGAGATAGATTTTCCGAATTTGTCGCCACGACCTGTTCTACCAACGCGGTGAACGTAGTTTTCGGTCTGTTCGGGCAAGTCATAATTTATCACCAAATCAATGTTGGGGATGTCGATTCCCCGAGCCGAAACGTCGGTTGCAATGAGAATTTTGAGCGTACCGTTACGAAAATCTTGCATTACGTGGTTTCTATCTTGTTGCGTCTTGCTTCCGTGGATTGTCTCGCAAACAATGTCGGCGCGTTCCATGGCGTTTTTCACTCGTTCGGCACGAACTTTTGTGCGAACAAACACCAGAATCTTATCTTCGGGATTTTCTTTAATGATTCGTTCCAGAAAGAAACGCTTGTCGTCCATTTCAATGTACGATACATAGTGGTCAACGTGCTTAGAAACAGGGTCTTTTGGCGAAATTTCAATTTTTACAGGTTTTGACACCAGAGAATATGCCAATTCTTTGATTTCGGGATTGATGGTTGCCGAGAAAAACAATGTCTGACGATATTTCGGCAAATGGCGGATAAGTTGGCGTATATCGTTGATAAAGCCCAAATCGAGCATTTGGTCGGCTTCGTCAAGCACGAGGATTTTTATTCTGTTTAATTGTACGTGACCTTGACTTACTAAGTCGAACAATCGTCCAGGAGTACATACCAGCACGTCAACGCCGTGTTTCAGACGGGCGATTTGCGGATCTTGCTCAACGCCGCCGAATAGTCCCAAAACGGTAAGGTCGAGATATTTGCCAATGGAACGGAACACTTCCGCTACTTGAATGACCAATTCTCGCGTGGGTTCCATCACAATTGTGTGAATGAATGATTCGTCGTTTCTTGTTTGGGCACGATAACGCGTCAGCAATTCTAGGGTCGGAATAACAAACGCACCCGTTTTCCCCGTTCCCGTTTGGGCAATTGCAAGTACGTCGTTGCCTTGCAAAATAGGGGTGATCGCCTTGAACTGAATATCGGTGGGACGGCGAAAATCTTGTTCTGCAAGACTTGTCTTTATTTTCTGACTGATATGGTAATCCTCGAATTTCATAATTCTATAGTAAAAGTTTAAAGTCTATTGATTTTGCTAAAGAGTAAGGTGTTTGTCCAACAATGTTGAATTTATATGCTGTTACGGAAATTCCAGAATATAAATAAAATTTTTCGGATAGGGGCAATTGTACGCCACCTGCGATTTCGCCACCAAAACCGCATTTTGAAAAAGTTGTTGAATTTTGTGAATTTGAATAGCTTATGTTTTGTTTTACGTTTCCGATTGATATTTCATGTGATTTTACTTCTAAATACGACAAACACGCAGCAGCTTCCAAATAAGGCAAAATGTTTGTCTTTGTTTTAAACGCTTTGTGAATTCCCAATTCAAAATTAAAACGATTTTCTTTTGCCGTAATTGAACCGTGTTCAATCACTTCGTTTGACAAACTGCCCGTTTTTGACTGTAATTTAATTGAAAACGTTCCATTTTTGATTGACGGACTTGCAAAAATTGCATCAGCAAAAATGGCGAATGTTTCCGTCGTGTAATACTGCAAAGTGCCGCCAATACTCAACGTTGACTTGTATGCGACTTTTTGTGGCAGTTCATACAATGAAAAATCGTCGTTGTAATATTCCTTTAGTTTTGTATAATTTGTTTCGTTTTCAATTAAAAGATATTGCAAATCAATCTTACTATTTACACCATATTCTCCAATATACATTTGTGCCTCTTCTTTTCCCACATTGAGCCAACCTACGTGAACGCCGTAATTCAGCCCGACACGTGATTGGGCAAGTCCTGCGAGGGGAGAAACGAGAAAAAGCAAGCAAACAATGCTAATTGATAAACCTTTCATACGGATTTACAACTTTTTGTTCTTGTTTTGCGGGCTTACGATGATAAAGAATCTCGAAACTCATTGACGGAACTTCAACGAACAATTGAAGATTGCGCATATAGAACTTACATTGCGAGAATGACTGGATTTGTGTGTAATCAACGTGCGAATCTAATTGAATTTCAATAGTTTGCGTTTCTTTTGTCTTATTGAAGATGACATAGGCAAATTCATCAAAATATTTCCTCTTATAAATGAGAATTTGTTTTTCAATTTTGATGAACTTGAAATCTCCGTAAATAAAGGGGAGGAACGTTCCGCGAATTTGTCCTAACCGTTGTGTCAATGCAAGATTTTCGCTTTCGTGAGCCGAAAGTCCCGTAAAATACATTGGTCGGCGATTGTCGGGGTCGCCACCGCCTGGAATACCGATTTCGTCACCGTAATAAATGACGGGAATGCCTGGAATCGTTGCGTTGAAGGCGAGAAGCATCGCCAATTTCTGATAACCGATAGGATTTTTCACCGTAATGTGTCGGTTCCAACCTTCGTATTCGGCATTTTGATTTGTCCACAAATCTTCGCCAGCGTACGAGATGAATCGTGGTAAATCGTGATTTCCTGAAATGTTACCCATAAGGTGGTGACTACCAAAGAATTCCATTTCCTGACGAAGGCAAATGCTCAATTTCTCAAAATGCACTTCTTCGTATAAGAATGCAGAACGGGTCTCGTAATACAGGTTGAACGAGAACTGAGAATCGTGAATGCCAGAATTGACGTAGCTTTGCAACATTTCACGACCACCAAATGTTTCTCCAATTTGGAACAAACGTTTGTGTTTTGGAACGACAACTTTTTCCTTCAATTTCTTGGTGAGTTTACGCCAAAATTCAGTTTGAATATGTTTTGTCGCATCGTGACGAAATCCGTCCAAATCAAATTTTTCAATCCATGTGACGGCAATATCTGTCATTGTTTCAACCACGGCAGGCTTATCAAAGTCGAGAGTGGGAAGAAATTCCTCAAACCATGTGGTAAAGCGTTGGTCTTCCCAGCGACCTATATTTTTTGAACCGTCGGGCAAATAGAGTGGCGTGCACCAATTCGGATGTTCAAGTATGATAGGATTGTCCTTATATACGTGATTTGCCACATAGTCCAAAATAATGTTGATGTTGTGCTTGTGGGCCGTTTCCACAAGTTCGTGTAAGTCGGCTTCGGTACCAAAATGTTCGTCAATAGCGTCGGATTTCAACGGCCAATAACCGTGATACCCTGCCGATTTTCGTCCATTTTTTTCAATAGGAATATCAGGATTCTTTACAACGGGAGAAATCCATATCGTGTTGATACCCAAATTATCAAAGTACCCATCTTCGATTTTCTGTTTTATGCCGCACAAATCGCCACCATAGAAGTTCAGTTTTGCGTGTACTTGTTCAAAAATAGGCAAATTGACTTTGTTTTTGTGATTGCCGTTATTGAAACGGTCAATCAATGCAAAATAAATAACTTGTTTTTCCTTGTCATCACGAGTGAGTTGCGAGCTTGACGAAACTACTTCTCCATATTCCAGCGGAATCAGCAAGTCGTTGGTCATTGTGTTGGTGTTATAGCCATAAATGCGGATATAACTTCGTTGTATTTTCTTTGCTTCGGCAGGAATGGTAACAATAATGCGATTTTGCTGACGGAATGAGTTCGATTCGTTTATCACTTGATTCTGCCAAGCACACAAATAACCCGAAACAGCGTCGGATGCGGAAATTACTATGTTGTTGTCAAGCACTTGAATCGTGTCAAGAACCATATTGTGTTCGTCGGCAAAAGGAACGCGTAGGAGCGAATTGTAGCCACCGTAGCCGTTTTCCAACACTTCGTTGTTGAGCGGGTCTTTTATCCAGTTTCCGTCAACAATCAGTTGGTACGAATAATTTCCTGGCTCAACCTCCAAGGTATATTGCCAACAATTGTCTTTGTACGAGAAATTGTACCCCTTGGGATTCCAACTGTTGAAATCGCCGGCAATCTGCACCGAAGTAACGTAATGTTGTGGAATATACTTGATTATGTGATGAACTTTCTTTGATTTGATTAAAATGAGAGATTCTTTGGAACCGTCGGCATAGTGAATGTCGAGATTGCTCACGGGAAGCACTATGTCGTTGTTCGTGATGATTAACTTGATTTTTGCATCTGCCTTGTTTTCCCAAACCTCAATGCCTTGCGGAGCAGTGATAGACGTAATATCTTGTGTGTCAAGAATATAATCTTGCAAGTAAACAATTGTTTCAACTGTTCCTAAATGAATTTCCGATGCAAGGTTACAAATCTTATTGCTCATTTTCTAATTCGTGAATGGTTACTTCGTCGTTTTCTACTGTTAGTTCAAGTGTGGAATTCTCTTTTACCGGATGGGCGAGAATATATTCAGCAAGAGGGTCTTCCAGATATTTTTGAATTGCTCTCTTAAGCGGACGTGCACCGTTGCGTTGGTCGTAACCTTTGTCAACAATGAAATCTTTCATCGCGTCGGTTAACTGCAACGACAGATTTAATTCGCGAGTTCTTTGGAAGATGTTTTTCAACTCAATATCGATAATCTTGTGTATGTCGCTCTTAGTCAATACGTTGAACTGAATTATGTCATCCACACGATTTAGGAATTCAGGGGAGAATGTTTTCTTTAACTCCTTGTCGGTGATGGTCTTGGCATATTCCGACGCTTGTTCTTCCTTCGTTTTTGCACTAAATCCCACATTGCTGCTGAACTGTGTGAGCGAACGACTACCGATGTTCGATGTCATAATAATGATAGTGTTCTTGAAACTTACTTTTCGTCCCAAGCTATCTGTCAAATGACCTTCGTCAAGCACTTGGAGCAGTATGTTGAACACGTCGGGGTTGGCTTTTTCAATTTCGTCAAGCAATACGACGGAATATGGTTTCCGACGAACTTTTTCCGTCAGCTGGCCGCCTTCCTCGTAGCCGACGTATCCCGGAGGTGCGCCAACGAGGCGAGATACGGAGTATTTCTCCATATATTCGCTCATATCGATGCGGATAAGCGCGTCGCGTGAGTCAAAGAGATATTCGGCAAGCACTTTTGCCAATTCAGTTTTTCCAACACCTGTTGGACCAAGGAAAATGAACGTTCCGATAGGTTTGTTCGGGTCTTTTAGTCCCGCACGGTTACGTTGAATTGCCTTCACCACTTGTTTTATGGCATCGTCTTGTCCTATTACCGATCCGCGCAGTTCGTTGTACATTTGAAGTAGGCGAGTGCTTTCTTCTTGGGCGATACGTTTCACAGGCACGCCCGTCATCATAGCCACAACTTCGGCAATCGTGTCTTCTGTTACGGGATTGTGGTTTTCCTCAAGCGTTTTTTGCCAATTATGTTTTGCTTCGGCAATTTGATTGTTGAGTTTGTTTCGGCTGTCGCGTAATTCAGCAGCTTTTTCGTATTGTTGCAGTTTGCACAGTTCCTGAATTTGTTTGTTGATTTTCGCAACTTCTGCTTCCATGGAAACAATGTCGGATGGAGCGACTATGTTCTGAATGTGTACGTGTGCCCCAGCTTCGTCCATTGCGTCAATCGCCTTGTCGGGCAAGCAACGGTCCGAAATGTATCGTTGCGTAAGAATCACGCACGCTTTGATGGCTTTTTCGGTGTAATACACATTATGATATTTCTCATAATGAGTTTTCACCTTGTTCAATATGTTGATTGTCTCCTCAATTGATGGTTGTTCCACCAAAACCTTCTGAAAACGGCGTTCTAAGGCACCATCTTTCTCTATATGTTGCCGATATTCGTCGAGCGTGGTGGCACCAATGCATTGGATTTCGCCACGAGCCAACGCCGGTTTCAGTATGTTTGCCGCGTCAAGCGAGCCGGAAGCACCGCCAGCACCCACAATGGTGTGGATTTCGTCAATAAACAGGATAATATCTTTGGTGTTTTTCAGTTCCTGAATCAATGTCTTGATTCGTTCCTCAAACTGACCACGATATTTTGTACCGGCAACCATAGATGCCATATCTATGGTAATCAGGCGTTTATCATATAAGATTCGAGAGACTTCGTGGTTCACTATTTTTCGTGCCAAACCTTCCACAATGGCTGATTTTCCTACGCCTGGCTCACCAATTAGAACAGGATTGTTTTTCTTTCGGCGACTGAGAATTTGTGCGATACGATTGATTTCGTTATCGCGTCCCACCACAATGTCAAGTTTTCCGTCTCGTGCCTCTTGCGTCAAATCACGACCAAATTTGTCCAAAAGGGGAGTGTCGGTATTTCCTTTCGGTGAACTTTTTTGTTCTGGTCGTTGCGGATATCTTGGTTCGTAAGGAAATTTAGGTTGGTCGTTGTCGTTATTCTGAGATTCGTCCTTAGGTTCCGAGTCTTCTGTTTTTTCTGGTTTTTGATTGTAGTGTGGCGAGTTATATT
This sequence comes from Bacteroidales bacterium, assembly GCA_017642535.1. Classification (GTDB taxonomy): domain Bacteria; phylum Bacteroidota; class Bacteroidia; order Bacteroidales; family UBA1715; genus UBA1715. The sequence goes on from JAGCOW010000002.1 coordinate 24,186, forward strand.
TTCGTTTAATGCTATTTTTTACGTTGTCGTAGGTAATTCCTTGTGAAAGAAATACTTTGGAGCAGATTGACTGGTCGTCGCGTAGGAGAGCGAGCAAGAAATGTTCGGAATGCAACAAATTCTTCCCGAAATTGTTCGCTTCAAGTTGGGCGATAGTCAACACACGAACGGCATTGGTATCAAGAGGTATGGTTTTCGTTTCCGTAATGTCGAGCGGCTCAATTTGTAACAATTCGCGCTCAATCGAATTACGAACAAGTTCAAAGTCACAGTTAAATTCGTGAAGAATGGCATGTGCCAGACATTGTTTTACCCGCAGAATACCCAGACAAAAATGGTCGCTTGTGAGAGCACGATTTCCTAAGCGAATCGCCTCTTCGCGACTATTTTGCAAGACTTCCGTCATTGATTTGGAGTTTTCCATATAATGAAATTTTTGTAAAAATACCAAAAATTGCTTTATGGAACGCAAAAACGAACGTTATTTATTATGAACAAGCACTCCGTTTGCAAAATAGGTATGTTTTGAGGTTGTGATATTATAAACCTCCATTGATTCCGCCGACATACGTAAATCGGTGATTGTCACGGGTTTCAGGCTGCGGCTTTTCTCGTCGTACACCTGCAAAACGTCATGTATGCGTAATTCGTCGGCTCGTGTCCATTTTTCGTTACACCAAAACGGGTGATTGCTTGTGCATTTTATTTGCGTTCCGTTCGACAGCGTGAGCGTAATCATGGGATACAAGTCAACCTTATGTTTCATCACATTGAGGACGACGGCAGTGTCAATCGTTTGTGATTCAATGTCGTACGCCATTATCACATCGTTTATTTTTATCTTGTCAATGTTTATTTTTCGGGAGTCGCACAATTCAACAGTGGTGTTTTTGTCGAAACAAGTTTCATACATTAGAATCAAAGTATTTGGCATTTTTTTGTTAAATCTGTCGAGATAGTATTCAATTTGCGATTGACATATTTGGAGCGATTTAAATTCTTTAATTCACTGTGATTTATTTACTTTTAATCAATATGAATTAATTTTATGTACTAAATTCATGAATTCAGTTTTAAATTATTATTCTCCTGATTTA
>JAGCOW010000031.1 GCA_017642535.1 Bacteroidales bacterium
ATTACGGGACAGGCATTTTTTGTTCCATAATTGAATGGCGAAATCTGAGCGAAATAAAACGGCATCTGATTCCACTGTCTGCCCGTGCAATTTATCCACTCCTTGCGCCAATCGTAAATCATTGTGCTGAAAAGCCCCAAATACTCGTGTGCTTTAGGTTCATTCGCCTCGCCTTGATACCACAAAAATCCTTTGATTGTGAAATTTGTAATCGGAGCAATCATGGCATTGTACAAACAGCCCGCTTCTTTCGGACTCCACGGAGTGTCGGGCATTTTTTCCGCTGTCTTTTTTGCCACATAATTCGGCGATTTCCCATACGCAGGCATCCACGTTTCAATAGGCGAACCGCCAACGTAGGAACCAATCATTCCAATCGGTACGTTCAGTTCTTTGTGCAAATCACGGGCAAAAAAGTAACCGATGGCACTGAAATCTATCATTGTTTCGGGCGAACACGGCTTCCATTCGCCATATAAATCGTCCTGCGGTGTGTCGGATTTTCGTGGTACGACTTGAAAAAATCTAATGTTCGGATAATTTGCGGCGGCAATTTCCTGTTCACCATTCAAAATGCCATTTCGTGGCGACCACTCCATATTCGACTGTCCCGAACAAAGCCACACCTCGCCTATCAGCACATTTTTGAGGGTTAGTTTTCGCCAGCCCTCTACGGTGATTTCATACGGTGTAAAACTTCCTTCGGGCGTGGTAACATCAACCTCCCACGACATTGTTTTGTCGGTCATTACTTTATAGGATTTATTGTCCCAACTGGTCGTCACAGTTATTTCCTCGTATGGTTTCGCCCATCCCCAGATTTTCACCTTGGAATTTTGTTGCAGAACCATATTGTCGCTAAAAATCGACGGCAGAGCAACCAATGCATAACTGAACACGCAGCAAGTCACAAACAAAAAAGAAAATAAGACACGTTTCATTTTACAATATTTTTAATTTAACAAAATTATCGGATGCAAATCGTCTCTAATTATTCCGTTTTGTTCATCGTAGAGACGATGTGCACATCGTTGAAATTCTCAATTCTCATATCTTGCCAATCTTCCCGTCTTCCACCAACCAAAATGTTCCCGAGGCTTTTCGTTTCTCGAAAACGGAATGCAAGAGAACTTTGTCGGTATCGGTTATGAAAATCTGTCCAAAATCCTGATTATCAACCAAATCATAAATATTTTGTGCACGGTCTTTATCCAATTTGTCAAACAGGTCATCCAGCAAAAGTAATGGCTTTTCTCCGTGATTAAATTCCTTAATCAATTGATACTGAGCAAATTTGAGTGCAAGCAGAAATGATTTTTTTTGACCTTGAGAAGCCACATTTTTTATCAATTCGCCATCAAAACAGAATGTCAAATCATCGCGATGTATTCCTACGGTGGTGTAAGTCAGTATCTTATCTCGTTCAAAATTCTTTTCCAACAAAGATTTCATATCATTCTGCCTCAGTTGCGACGAGTATTCTATGGAGCAAACCTCGTTCTTCGATATTTTCTCATAAAACGTGCGCGTCTGCTCGGCCAACACGTTCACGGCCTTTTCCCGTTCGTCGAAAATTGCCTTTCCCACAAGCGACATTTTTTCGTCAAGAATAGAAAAATACGTCGCATCAAAGCCTGTACCCTGTTTCAACAAGGCATTTCGCTGTTGAAGCAACTTATTATATGTCAGCAGATTATCAAGATATTCCCGATTATACATCGAGATAAAAGCATCGAGAAATCTCCGTCGTTCCGTACCACCTTCGTTTATTATGGCAATGTCGGCTGGCGAAACAAACACAACGGGAATCACGCCGATATGTTCCGAAAAGCGTGTATATTTCTTGTCGTTGCACTTAATCACCTTCGATTTCTCGTCCTGATTATACGAGCAAGAGATTTTCAGTGAGCCGGATTCCGTCTCGTACAGTCCCTGCAAAATAAATGCATTTTCGCCATGTTTCACGTTCAAAGCATCATTTGACAAAAGATTGCTTTTGCAAAACGACAGATAATAAATGGCATCCAAGATATTGGTCTTTCCCACTCCGTTTTTCCCAATCAGACAATTCACCGACTCGTTGCAGTCAAACGACAACTCTTCGATATTTCTATAATGATATATGGATAAATTCTTAATTCTCATTCATCTATAATTTTCGGAGACCAAATACAATAGGGAGCCTTATCCAAGGTGTACACATATAAATCCGACGCAAGTTCCACATTTTCAAACACTTCTTCCGCCTCTTTTTTATGTCCGTCCGTCGATTTATAGCGAGCAGAGTAATGACCGACAATCAATTTTTCGGCATGAGCCAATTGAGCACATTCAGCCGCCTGTCGTGCCGTGGAATGAAAGGTTTCCTTCGCCAAATCCTCATAATTCTGCAAAAACGTAGCCTCATGGTACATCAGACGAACTCCCTGAATATATTGTGCTATTTCGGGTTTCGCAATCGTATCGGCAATATAGGCATACGAAAACGAAGGTAACGGGTCCGTCGTAATTTCACCATTCGGAATGATAGTTCCGTTATCTAATTGTAAATCAGCACCTTGTTTTATACTTTTTATTTCTTCCACACCAATATCATATTGTTGTATGGCAGATTTCAAGATATTCCTTTCACGCTCATTTTCAACGAAATAAAAGCCCCAGCAATCTATTCTATGTGAAAGCGCAATGGAATAAATCTTATAATTTTTCTTTTCTTCAATGCATGCAAACGGTTCTTTGGGCAAAGCCTTGAAAAAAATCGGGAATTTCCATTGTTGCGAATCTTGCTTAAACTGAAACATTATGAGTTCTTCCAGACCTTGCGGTCCATAAATCACCAGAGGCGTTTTTCGCCCCGTAAGATTAAGCGAAGCAAGCAATCCGAAGAGACCAAAATAATGGTCGCCATGAAGATGAGAAATAAAAATTGCATTGATATTCTCAAACGGTACTTTTGCCCGACGAAGTTGCATTTGCGTGCCTTCGCCACAATCGAGCAAGAAGTATTTTCCCAAGAAATGCAACACTTGCGAAGACGGAAAACGAACCGAATTCGGCGTTGCAGAACTACAACCTAGCACTGTGAGAGAATAGTCCTCAATCATACCATAAAGTATTCCTCGGCTTTTTCCTTATCGGCAACAATTTGAAGCACCGAATCCAACTGTGAAATGGTAATCAGACGAGCAACGGCTTCGTGCAAACCACACAAAATGAATATTCCGTTAGCATTCTTACACAAACGATTTGCGACTAAGATGGCGCTCAAGCCCGACGAATCGCAGTACGAACAATTCGACAAATCAAGAACAATGTTTTTCTCCCGATTTCCGTTCATTTGTACCAAATCGGCCTTCAATGACGTTGCAATTTGCAAATCCAACCGTTCTGTCAAAATCTCAACCAACGTGTACGTTGGCATTTTGGTAATTTTGCAATAATCCATATTCAATAGTTTTTACAAAAAATAACACGTCGCATTATGTGCAAATATATTATTTTTTCAATAAAAACTACGTCGTCAGTATGCTTCTTTCATTTAATTATCGCGGAATTGTGTAAACGTATTGTAGAGACGCAATGTGGCGTCTCTACGGGAATACCACCATCGTTATTGCACCGAAACGGTTATTGTTTTGCCTCCGACCACCACAATGAATAAAAGAAAATATCTCAGTTTTTACTATAATTCTTGAAGTAATTGCTTCGGATTATCAAGTTTGACAACTTGAATGCTTCTTCCTCCGATATTTTACGATTTTGTAGTGCTGCACTATCCAACAAATTTACCCCAAATCCTTTCCAATAATAATCATTGATACCCAGACAATGCAAAATTGTAGGATAAATATCCATTTGAAAACAAAGCGTATCTATTTCCGTATGTTTTGTAATTGTTGGAGACGAAATAATTAATGGACAAAATGTTTCGTCTTTAGGAATTGGAAGCCCATATTTCTCGATTGCTGGCTGCATTTCTGCAAGAAGATTGCTTCGGAAAATTGTATGGTCGCCTGTTATAACCACAGTAGTATTATGTAATAAAGAATCTTTCGCTAATTCATTCAAAAACACACCAACACAACTATCTGCGTAGTGCATACAATTTAAATAATCTTGCACTATTTGAGGTGTCCCATCACGAAATGACAAATGAGATTTTCGAGGAGAAGAAAATGGAGAATGAGTAGAAACCGTTATTATCATCGTTCCAAATGGTTGATTCAATGATTTACAATGTTGAACGGCAAATTGCATTGTTTCATCATCTTCAATCCAATTCCACTTATCTGTTGGATTGGATAATTCTTCCAAATTCTTGTAGCCATAAGAATATGTCGTAACTTTTTGATTCCAAATACCACTAACAGGATTTACAATTGCTGAAGTCTCATATTTATGAGCATAATTTGGAAATACATTTTCACCATACAACATACACGCTGCACCTGATTCAAGAGGCAACAATCCTGTATTAATAATCATCTGTCCATCTCCAGAATTACCACGCCGAACTTGCGACCGAATTTTGTCGGCATAAAGCGAATTGTCTTGTTTCCGTAAAGCATTCATATTTGGCGTTACTTCTAAGTTGTTATTATCTTTCATAGAATACGTCCAACTTTCAAAACTCTCTCCTAATATGATAATTAAATTTTGTGTAACAGTATTATTGTCTAATGCACTTCTATTCACAAATTCTTCTATTTTGTTTTTGTCATCTTCCGATAATGCGAGTTCTTTTGGACCATAAAAAAAATCACAGATTTGTTTATATAAAAAAGCAGGGAAAAAATGTAACGGAGTTTGTGATTCAAACCATTGGCGAAAAACAAAATTATTGAAGAAATAATTTCCTGAAGCTATTTGACGAGCGCTTTTAAATGCTGAATATGTCCAACCATTTTGATTTGTAGGCAATGTTGTCTTAAACGTCGAATACCCAGCAAAATGGTCTCCCACAAAAAGCAACAAAGAAGTTATCGATGCTACAGCAAAACCTTTCCAATTTCTATTACTATCAACTTTAGTAAAAACAAGAAAAACATACAATATCACACTCACAACAACAAACGCTATTGTTTTCCAATTAAGATAGGCGACTATAGAACTCCAAAAACCATTCAAATTGTCAACAATCATAATTGTTTCTGTATCAAGGAATAAATCATTCGCCCGATAATAAATGAAATTTGCTGCAAACCATAAATCAATAATAATTGAAGCAACAATAATCCACCACCTTCGTTTAAAGACAAATACAAAACTTGCTATAGAAACGGCTGGCAACAATTTTGCAACATAAAATGAAAAGAAATCGTGAGGTGCATTCCACAAACTACTCACTGCCACATAGTTAAAACAAAAATAATGGAACAAAACGCATTTCACAAAAATGGACAATCCGAAAACAGAAAACAATGTCCATCGATTGATTTCAAAAAAATGTTTTTTCATTGACTGATAATTTTTCGCCTAACTATCAGTCGTTTGCGGATAAAAGAAAAGTGTGAACTTTTCTACTCGCATTCACGAGAGCGTAGGAATGAACTCGCCATACACGCAGATAAGCCCACACTAAAAGTGTGAACATTAACAAATGTGTATGTAGAGCATCACGCCCTTGTGAATAACATTATCCGATTTTCAAAACCAGTTTCCTACGCTTTTTTTGAATGCGAATAATAGTTAATGCCATATTTTTCGCAAAAATACGCTTTTTGTTTTAATTTGGAAAAATCAGAACGTATGAAAGAACTATTTATACACGTTTCTTTCATTAAAAGATTCCTCATTCCGCTTCGCTTCATTCGGAAGACGCCCGTTTGATTAAATTGGCGGGCAGACAATAAGCATTGTTTCCTCCGTTAATTCGACTGCCCGTCATTATCCTCCTCGAAAGCCGTTTTCGAGTGATAACAAGAAATCTCAAAATGTTAATTGAAAGAACCGTGACAAAAGGGAAATACGGCAGATAGATTTTATGGCTTAAACTTGACAAGGCTACAAAAAAAATATATTTTTGCATGTAAGGAAAGTAAGAATTGTAAGGAAATGGAATTAGCAAAAGTAACAACAAAAGGACAGATAACTATTCCGCAAATGATACGGAATCAACTCCAATTAAAAACAGGAGATAAGGTTTTCTTTGAGGAAATTCAAGGAAGAATCTATATTGCAAATGCTTCTCAAATCTCATTGCAAAATATCCAAAAAGAAATGAAGGGATACGCACAAAAAGCAGGTTTTGAGTCCGAAGACGACGTGGTTTCGTATATCAAAGAATTACGTGCTTCGAAATGAGATTTTTTGTTGATACCAATGTCATAATATCTGCCATTCTTTTCCCCGAAGGCAAGGTTGCGCGAGTGGTTTCGCACATTCTTACGAAACACACCGTTGTAATATCAACCTATACAAAAAAAGAATGCGTGGAAGTCTTTCAAAAAAAATTCCCCCAAAAACAAAAATTATTAAAGACTTTTTTTGAGGGAATTCATTATGAGGAATTCCAAACACCCGATAGTTTTAATACATCAAACTATCCCGAAATACGTGACATAAAAGATATGCCGATTCTTGTTTCAGCAATATTGTCTGATTCAGACATTCTGCTAACAGGCGATAAGGACTTTGAAAATATAATTTTAAACAAGCCATTGATTTTTACTCCTGCAAAATACTACGAACTGCTCAAACAAACTTGATTTCAAAAAATTGCTTTTCGTCTTCAGTGACAAAAAAATACAGCCGTTTACTCGAAGAAACCTTTCATCTTGTCGAAGAAACCATTTTTCTTGCTGGGCTTGAATGCTTCCGACTCCTGCATTTTTTCAAGCAATTTCTTGTCGTCCTTTGAAACTGATTTTGGAACGAACACGTGAACCTGTACCAACAAATCGCCACGGCCATAGCCATTCACATCGGGAACGCCCTTGCCACGCAAGCGCAGGATTTTTCCAGGTTGTGTTCCCTCCTCTATCTTAATCTTCACCGGACCCTCGACCGTAGGAATTTCAGCCGTGGAACCAAGCACAGCATCAGGGAAACTGATATGCAAATCGTAAATCAAGTCATTGCCGTCGCGTTCAAAATCAGGATGTTCCTCTTCGGTAATCCATACGAGCAAATCACCGTTCACGCCACCATGACGAGCCGCATTACCCTTTCCCGACATATTCAACTGCATACCGTCGGCAACACCGGCAGGGATTTTCAGCGTAACCGTCTCTTCGGCATCAACCACGCCTTCGCCACCACAGGTAGGACATTTGTGCGTAATGATTTTTCCCTCGCCATTACAACGACTACATGTCATTTGTTGTTGCATACGACCAAAAATGCCGTTCACCATACGAACCACATAGCCCGTTCCCTTACAATCGGGACAATCCTGAATATCCTTTGACGAAGCAGCACCAGTACCACCACAGGCAGTACAAGCCACTTTCTTATTGATTTTGATTTTTCGTTCCGTGCCTTTTACAACCTCTTCCAGACTCAAATTCACCTTGACACGCAAATTGCTACCCTTGCGAACAGCCTGACGACGACCACCGCCGCCAAAGCCACCAAACGAAGCTCCGCCACCGAAGAAATCGCCAAATATGTCGCCAAAGTGAGAGAAAATATCGTTCACGTCGGAAAAACCACCTCCAGCAGCACCACCAACGCCAGCGTGACCATATTGGTCGTAACGGCGACGTTTGTCGTCATCGCTCAACACATCGTAGGCCTCGGCTGCTTCCTTGAATTTCTCCTCGGCTTCCTTGTCGCCCGGATTCTTATCAGGATGGTATTTAATAGCCAACTTACGATAGGCCTTTTTAAGCTCATCTTTCGTGGCATTCTTACCAACGCCCAACACTTCGTAATAATCTCTTTTTTCTGCCATGTTCGTATCTATTATTCACCCACAACGACTTGTGCATATCGAATGACTTTGCCGTTGAACGTGTATCCTTTTTTCGTTACATCAATAACCTTACCTTTCATATCTTCGCTTGGAGCAGGGAATTTGGCAACCGCCTCGTGTTTATCAACGTCGAAAGCCACATCTTTTGCCTCGATTTCGGCAACACCCTGTTTCGTAAGATAATCCTTGAACTTGTTGAAAATCAATTCCATACCTTCCTTCACTGCATCAACGTCTTGTGCCGTTTTTATAGACTCCATCGCACGTTCCAAATCATCAACCACGGGCAACAAGTCCTTCAAACTACGCTCTCCACCCGACGTAATCAAATCCGCCTTTTCCTTCAAGGTACGGCGACGATAATTGTCGAATTCAGCTTGCAAACGAAGATGTTTATCTTTCAATTCTTCCAATTCCTTCAAAGCAACTGACAAATCGTCCGTTTCGGGAGTTGTTTCTTCCTCAACCGGCTCTTGTTCTGTCGTTTCCTTTTCATCTACAACCTCTTCGGAATTAGGAGTAACCTCTTCCGTAGATTCTTGATTTTCAATTTCTTGATTCTTATCTGTATCCATTTGTTGTGTTTTTTTTCTATGTATTTTGTTTTGTTATTGTCAAATACTCTGCCACACCGATTCAAAGCCATTGTGGCAGACAAAAATATGACAAAATGACGAAATTCTAATAATTGAAAATTGACAATTGATAATTGAGAAAACGCATTAAAAAATTTGGGTATATCAAAGGGAAAAACTATTTTTGTAGTCAAATCAATTAATAAAGTTTCATTTTCTTGAACTAGAAAAATTAAAATAAAAATTATGGATTTCGTAAATTATTTCAAACAAAAAGCCAAATCCGACATTCAAAGAATCGTTTTGGCAGAAGGTACAGAAGAACGTACGTTGAAAGCAGCCGACATTGTGTTAGGCGAAGGTTTTGCAGACTTGATCATCTTGTCGAAACCAGATTTCATTAAGAAATTTGCTGCCGACAACAATCTGAAAAATTTGTGCAAGGCAACGGTGATTGACCCAGAAAACAATCCTAAAGCCGAAGAATATGCGAATTTGATTTACGAACTGCGCAAGAAAAAAGGCATGGACATTGAAACCGCACGTGGTTTGGTAAAGAATCCTCTTTATCTTGCTGCTGCAATGATAAAGGCCGGCGATGCCGACGGCGAGGTTGCCGGTGCAGAGAATTCCACAGGTAACGTGCTCCGCCCTGCTTTGCAGTTAATCAAGACTATGCCTGGTATTTCTGTCGTTTCGGGTGCATTCATTATTATTTTGAAAGACACCGAATTTGGAGAAAATGGCGTATTCTTGTTTGCCGATTGTGCCGTTACTCCTGTGCCAGATGAAAAACAATTGGCTGAAATCGCCGTTACAAGTGCAAAATCAGCAAAAGATTTGCTTGGCATGGACGCTCGCATTGCAATGCTGAGTTTCTCTTCACACGGAAGTGCAAGTCACGAAGTCGTTGATAAAGTGGTGAACGCCACCAAGATAGCAAAAGAAATGAATCCTAATCTGGTAATCGACGGCGAACTGCAATTCGATGCTGCCGTTGTACCTAACGTGGCTCAGAAAAAAGCTCCCGACAGCGTTTTGAAAGGTAAGGCAAACGTGCTGGTATTCCCTAACCTTGAAGCTGGAAACATTGCTTATAAAATGGCTCAACGTTTCGGTCACGCCGAAGCTTACGGACCTATCCTCCAAGGTATGGCAGCACCAGTGAACGACCTTTCACGCGGTTGCTACGTAAACGATATTGTAAACGTGATTGCAATTACTGCAACACAAGCTATTGGAAGAAAAAACAATTAATTTCACGTAGAGACGTGCCATGGCGGTCTCTACAAAAATAAATAGAGAATATGAAAATTTTAGTCCTAAACTGCGGTAGTTCGTCAATCAAATACCAATTGTTGGAAATGCCACAAGAAACTGTGGTTGCTTCGGGTATTGTGGAACGTATCGGCGAAAAAGTAAGCACATTGAAAATTGAAATCAACGGTAAAAAAGAAGTTTTTGAAGAACCAGTTGACAACCACGAAGTTGGTGTGGAGAAAGTCATTGCTCTCCTCCTTGCTCCTGAACGCAACATTATTCAAGACAAGAACGACATTGTTGCCGTTGGGCACCGTATCGTACACGGTGGTGAATATTTTAACAAAAGTGAACTACTTACCCCTGACGCAATTCAGAAAATAGCAGAATGCAATAACTTTGCACCACTACATAATCCTGCAAACCTTAAAGGTATCAAAGCCGCTCAGGCAGCGTTGCCAAAGGCAGTTCACTGTGGCACGTTCGACACGGCATTCCACCAGACAATGGAACCAGTAGCATTTATGTACGGTCTGCCCTACAAATACTACGAAAACAATAAAATCCGTCGTTACGGATTCCACGGTTCAAGCCACCGCTACGTTTCGCAAGAAGCGGCAAAAATGCTTGGCAAACCATACGACAACTGCAAGACAATCGTGTGTCACTTGGGTAACGGTTCGTCAATCACAGCCGTTGTCAACGGAAAATCTGTCGATACGTCAATGGGGTTCACTCCTCTTGAAGGCGTGATAATGGGTACTCGTGCGGGCAACGTCGATATGGGTGCAGCATTCCAATTGATGCGTCAAGAAGGTTTATCAATTGACGAGATGGACAACATTGTGAACAAACAGAGCGGTTTAAAAGGCATTGCAGGCGTTTCCGATATGCGCGACTTGCAATCAATGGCTCAAAGCGGCGACAAGAAAGCAAAACTTGCAAAAGATATGCTTACGTTGAGCATCAAGAAATATGTAGGTGCATATTTGGCAGAAATCGGCGGAGCTGATTGTATTGCTTTTGCTGGCGGTATCGGCGAACACGATGGCGACGTGCGTAAAAACGTGCTTTCTGGTTTGGAATGCTTCGGCATCGAACTTGACGAAGCTGCTAACAGCAAGCAAGGCGATAGTTGGGTTATTTCAAAACCATCATCGAAAATCAAGGTCTTGGTCGTTCAAACCAACGAGGAAATCGTGATTGCACGCGACACGTATGCAATCGTGAACGAGAAATAAATTTCTGTAATGATTTGTTATCGTAAAGACGATGTGCACATCGTCTCTACTTTTTTACAAATAATTTATTAATGATACAATTCGAAGAATTTGAACTGAAAAACGGACTGCGTTTCTACGTCAATATAGATAAAACAACACCGTTTGTTGCCGTCAACACGCTTTACAACGTAGGGTCACGAGATGAAAATCCTGAAAAAACGGGCTTTGCGCATCTCTTTGAACACCTTATGTTTGGCGGTTCAAAACATATTCCTTCGTTCGACACTCCTCTCCAAAAAGTAGGCGGAGAAAACAATGCCTTCACCACGACCGACATCACCAATTATTACATCACCATTCCATCGAGCAATCTTGAAACGGCATTTTGGTTGGAATCGGACCGAATGTTGGAATTGGCATTTTCGCAGAAAAGTTTAGACACACAGAAAAACGTTGTGTGTGAGGAATTTAAGCAACGTTACTTAAACCGTCCCTACGGGGATTTATGGTTGCTTGCCCGACCACTCGCCTACAAGGTTCACCCATATCAATGGGCTACAATCGGCAAGGAATTGAGTCATATAGAACAAGCCACGTTAAAGGACGTAAAAGATTTTTTCTTCGGTCATTATGCACCTAACAACGCTGTTGTTGCAATTTCGGGAAACGTGTCGTTGCGGACTGTGAAACATTTGGCAAAAAAATGGTTTGGCAACATACCTCGTCGTGATATCTTGCCACGAAACATCATACAAGAACCCGAACAAACCGAAAAACGTACGCTCACCGTCGAACGCAACGTACCTGCATCGTGCTTATTCAAGACATATCACATGTGTGGACAAAATGACAAGGATTTTTATACTACCGACCTCATTTCCGACATTCTATCCAATGGAAAATCGGCACGATTGTATCAAAATCTGGTGGTAAAGCAGAAACTTTTTAGCGAAATCAATGCGTACATCACAGGAGAAAACGATCCAGGACTTTTTATCATCACGGGAAATCTAAATCCTTCTGTACCAATGGAAACAGCAGAGAAAGCAATTTCTGTGGAACTGCAAAAAATTAAGGAAGGATTTGTGTTTGACTATGAATTACAAAAGGTGAAAAATAAATTTGAAAGCACTACTATTCTCGACGAGATTGACGTGCTTTCCAAAGCGAAATCTCTCGCCTATTACGCCAATATGGGCGATGTGAATCTTATAAACAAACGTTTGGAGAAATACGCCGAAGTGTCGCTTATTGACGTGAAACGCGTGTCGGACAAACTATTTGATGAAAAAAACGACTCTACGGTGTATTATATGGCAAAATAAATCACTGCTTTAATTCTATTTTTCATTCAAAAAGTTTTACTTTGCAAAAAAAAAATATGAAAGTCTATTACAAAATCGGTATAGCATTGTTACTCGTTGGAATTGTAGCGTTTGCCATGCCAACAAAAAATAAAAAAACTCCGAAGATGGAAAATGCAATTGTAACGTTTGAAACGAATTTTGGAACAATAAAAATCAAATTATACAACGAAACGCCACTTCATCGCGATAATTTCATCAAATTGGCAGAAGAGCATTATTACGACAGTTTGTTGTTTCACCGTGTGATTGACAATTTTATGATTCAGGCAGGCGACCCGAAATCGAAAGGTGCCGCTGCAGGTACGCAATTGGGTACTGGCGGTCCGGGTTATACTATTCCTGCCGAATTTAATCCAAATCTTATCCACAAAAAAGGTGCTGTTGCCGCAGCTCGACTTGGCGGTCCTCAAAATCCTAAAAAAGAATCTTCTGGCTCACAATTCTATATCGTTGTTGGTCAGACAGTTCCTGCAGAGCAATTAGACGCTATGGCTGCCCACAAGGCGGAACAAGCCAAGGGCGAATATATTCAGTCGCAATTGTACAAACCTGAAAATAAGGAACATCTGAACGAACTCATTCAGTTACAGCAAATTGGTGACCGTCAAAAATTTATGGAAAAATGGAACGCTTTTGGCGAGTTATATAAGGATTCGTTGGCAAACATCCAGACTCTTTCCTACACCGATGAGCAAAAAAACATTTATAGCACAATCGGCGGAACGCCACATCTTGATATGGACTACACCGTTTTTGGCGAAGTGATTGACGGTTTGGCAGTTGTCGATTCCATTGCTAAAGTTAAGAAAGACAGATACGACCGTCCTCTTAACGATGTTATTATTACGAAAGTCTCAGTTGAAAAATAAAAGATATGTTGCAACAGATTATAAATCAAATCCTTAAAGACGTAGAGGATTTCAAGGCAGAAAACAAAGAACAAGTAGAAGAATTTCGTTTGAAATTCCTTTCTAAAAAAGGTGAGTTAAACAAAGTATTTGATGAATTTCGCACGGTTCCCAACGAACAGAAAAAGGAACTTGGGCAGAAAATCAACGCTTTGAAACAAACAGTTCAGGCAAAATTCGAAACGCTACAAAATAGTTTAGCAGAAAGCGACGACGACACATTTGCAAATGTGGATTTAACGTTGCCAAGCAAGCCAATCCAATTGGGTAGTCACCACCCTCTTTCGATTGTCCGTAATGAGATTATCGACATTTTCTCGCGTATAGGATTTACCGTAGAAGAAGGTCCAGAAATAGAAGACGACTGGCACGTGTTCTCGGCATTGAACTTTCCGCCCGAACACCCTGCCCGCGATATGCAAGACACATTTTTCATCGAGAAAAATCCCGATATTCTGTTGCGTACGCACACTTCGTCGGTTCAAAGCCGTGTAATGGAACAAACACAACCGCCTATCCGTTCCATTTTCCCTGGTCGAGTATTCAGAAACGAGGCGATTTCGGCTCGTGCACACTGTATTTTCCATCAAGTTGAAGGTTTATACGTTGACACAAATGTTTCGTTTGCCGACTTGAAACAAACGTTACTCTACTTTGCGAAAGAAATGTTTGGCAACGACACGCAGATTCGTTTGCGTCCGTCATATTTCCCATTTACCGAGCCATCTGCCGAAATGGATATTTCTTGTTCTATTTGTGGTGGAAAAGGTTGTCCTGTTTGTAAAGGAACTGGCTGGTTGGAAATATTGGGTTGCGGTATGGTTGACCCCAACGTATTGAAAAACTGCAACATCGACGCTGACAAATACACCGGATTCGCATTCGGTATGGGCGTTGAACGTATTGCAATGCTGAAATATCAAGTAAAAGACATTCGTTTATTCTTCAAAAACGACACCCGTTTCTTAAAACAATTTGAAGCGGCGAAATAGTTTTACCAACAATATCTTGGGATTTTGAGCGTTATTTCACTACAATGAAAGAAGCGTTGGGTAACATACGATATTTCACCTACGAAAATCCAGAATATCTCTGGTTGTTGCTTGTATTCGTTCCTATTATTGCGTGGTATATTTGGAAACACACAAATTTGTTCGCCCACGTGAACACGCCAACGTTGCAAGATTTAGAGGGAATCCCGTCAACGCCAAAGAAATTTTTGATTCATATTCCGTTCTTTCTTCGAATGATGGCATTAGCGTGCGTCATAATCGCCCTCGCCCGCCCCGTTTCCGTCGATACATACTCGGATTCAACGACTTACGGTGTTGACATTGTGCTATCAATAGACGTTTCGTCAAGTATGCTTGCCATGGACTTGAAACCCAACAGAATAGAGGCCTCGAAAGACGTGGCGGCAAATTTCATCAACAACCGTCCCTACGACCGCATGGGACTTGTGGTGTTCGCCTCGGAATGCTTTACACAGTGTCCGCTTACAACCGACCACATTACGTTGCTCAACCTGCTCAACGAACTTGAATGCGGCATGA
Source organism: Bacteroidales bacterium (assembly GCA_017642535.1). Classification (GTDB taxonomy): domain Bacteria; phylum Bacteroidota; class Bacteroidia; order Bacteroidales; family UBA1715; genus UBA1715. Next base: position 14,802 of record JAGCOW010000031.1, read on the forward strand.
TAAACGACGGAACCGCAATTGGTATGGGATTGGCTCTTGCCGTCGGACGACTCAAAGATAGTAAGGCAATCAGCAAGGTCATAGTACTGTTGACCGACGGCGACAACAATAGTGGCGACATAGACCCGCTTACGGCGGCGGAACTTGCGGCAAAATACGGCATTCGCGTCTATACCATCGGCGTCGGAAGAAAGGGCGACGTACCGTATCCAACACCCTACGGCACACAGATGGTTCAAAATAGCTTTAATGAAGCTCCACTTATGAAAATCGCCAAAATGACCAATGGTCAATATTTCCGGGCAACGAATAAAAATGAACTCGTAAAAATCTATAACACAATTGATTCGCTTGAAAAAACGAAGATAGAAGATTACAAGTTCACCCAGAAAAAAGAAGAATTTACACCATTCGTGCTACTCGCACTATTGTTACTTGCAGGCGAATTTCTATTGTCACACACAATTTGTAAACGATTTCCATAATGAACGAAAGTAATTTCAGATTTGCATATCCCGACCATTTATACGCTTTGATTGGCGTAGGTGTCTGCATCGTCGTTTACATACTATATAGAATCATTGAAAAAAGAAAACTCAAACAATTGGCTGACAAAGAGTTATTGTCGGTTATTTTACCTAATTATTCAAGATTTAGAAAACATTTAAAATTCGTCTTATTTGCCTTTGCAGGCGTTTTTTTCATCATTGCGTGGGCACAACCACAATACGGCGTAAAACAGCAGAATGTGAAGAAAAAAGGCGTAGAAATCGCCATTGCTCTCGATGTTTCAAACAGTATGCTTGCGGAAGACATAAAACCGAATCGTATTGAAAAAGCGAAATTCTCGATTCAGAGAATTATTAACAAACTGGAACAGAATAAGATAAGCATTATCACTTTTGCAGGTGAGGCATACATCCAACTGCCAATGACAACCGATGTGGGTGCATCGAAATTGTTCTTACAAAATATCAGCACTAACAGCATCGACAAACAAGGAACCGCCATTGGAGCGGCAATTTCAAAGTGTATGCGTTCATTTTCGGGCAACGACAAAGTTGCGAAAACCATCATAATCATTAGCGATGGCGAAAACCACGAAGACGATGCAGTGGGAATGGCTCAGCAGGCACGAGAAAAAGGTGTCATAATCCATACCGTAGGAATGGGAACGACCAACGGCGTGCCAATTCCAATGAAAAATTCTTACGGACAAACAACCTTTATGATGGACAGAAACGGCAGTCCCGTTACTACAAAACTCAACGAACAAATGTTGCAAGAAATTGCTGCAGCCGGTGGTGGCATATATTCACGCGAGGACTTCTCGCCCATTCTCAAAGCTCTTGACGATATGGAAAAATCCGACTTCGAGGCACAAGAATTCAACGTGTATAACGAACGATTCCAAGTGTTCCTGCTCTTGGGACTTGTATGCCTCCTCCTCGATTTCTGCATTCTTGACCGCAAAAACAAGTGGCTGAAGAATATTGACGTATTTAAGATAAAGATTTAAAGCGTAGTCTTATCTTCTATGCAACCCGCACTCCCTGTGTTCGGGATTTTCCCACCACCAACGGCCCGAACGAATGTCCTCGCCTGGTTCCACGGCACGGGTGCATGGCTGGCAGCCGATTGACGGAAATCCTTTGTCGTGCAGCTTGTTATATGGCACGCTGTGCTGTTTCACATACGCTTTCACTTCGTCTTCGGTCCAGTGAATAAGCGGATTAAGCTTCACAAGGCTGTTGTTGGCATCCCACTCCACAAGCTGCATATCCTTTCGCGTAATGCTCTGCTCACGGCGAAGACCGCAAATCCACACTTTCAGACCTTTCAAGGCACGTTGCAACGGCTCAATCTTACGCACATTACAACATAAATGACGCAATTCCACACTGCCGTAAAACAAATTTACGCCGTGTTCGGCAACCATTTTTTGAACATTCTGATAATCAGGAAAATAGACTTCCAACTTTATACCATATCGTTCGTTGGTGCGCTCAATGAGCGAATACGTCTCGGGAAAACAACGACCCGTGTCGAGCGTGAAAATCCGTGTGGTTTTGTCGATTCCACAAATCATATCGGTCAACACTTGGTCTTCGTAACTCAAACTTGATGAAAGGGCAATTGCGCCTTTGTATTCATTAAGAAAAAATGCCAAGACATCTTCTGCCGATGAATTTTCAAACTGTTTGTTAAGTGCCTCAATATCCATAATTATCAATTGTCAATTCTCAATTACTCAATCATTCCCGCTCCCAACGTGTCGTTCGTGTCGGGGTCAACAACTATCACGCTGCCCATAACCTTATTGGTATGATATGGTTCGAAAACCAGCGGGCTGGCAGTTCTCAGTTGCACGTATGCTATATCATTCATTGTCAACTGATTGACGCCAGTTATCTTATCTTGTGAATTAATATCGATTTTGTAGTCGATTGCCTTAAACATTCCAACCACTTCCTGTGTCGCATGACGGATGATGTAGCGTTTGCCCAATTGCAACGGTGTTTCGCGGAACCAGCAAATGTTCATCGACACTGCCTGTCCGACTTCGGGAACTTGTCCATTGTCGGTACAAAGCACATCGCCGCGGCTGATGTCAATGTCGTCTTTCAAACAAATGGTAACGGAATCGCCAGCCGACGCTTCAGTCAACTCCTTGTCGGCCAACCATAAGGAAGCGACTTCGGATTTCTGTCCCGACGGCAAAACAGCAATCTTCTCTCCCACAGTGATTTTACCACTCGCAACACGACCTGCGTATCCTCTAAAATCAGCAAATTTGTCCGATATTGGTCGAATGACATATTGCACCGCCATTCTAAATTTATTTTCCGTATCAAGCTGAAGGTCAACTGTTTCCAAAAATTCAAGAAGCGGTTTTCCCTTATACCACGACATATTTTCCGACTGATTCACCACGTTGTCGCCCATCTTTGCAGAAATCGGAATAAAATCGACCTTGCCAATGGGTAAATGAGCCGACATCTGCTTGTAGTCGCCCACAATCTTATCAAAAACTTCTTGCGAAAAATCAACTAAATCCATTTTGTTCACGCACACCACTATCTGTTTGATAGCCAGCAACGCAGCCACATACGAGTGACGGATAGTCTGCTCCATAATGCCGTGGCGGGCATCGACCAGAATCACCGCCAAATCGGCCGTGGATGCTCCGGTAACCATGTTTCTGGTATATTCAATATGTCCCGGCGTGTCGGCAATGATGAATTTACGCTTTGGCGTGGCAAAATAGCGATACGCCACATCGATGGTGATTCCCTGCTCACGTTCGGCACGCAGACCATCGGTGAGCAAAGCTAGGTTAACTTCCTCGTTTCCACGACTTTTCGAGGCAGTTTCAACCGCTTCCATCTGGTCCTCGAAAATCGACTTGCTGTCGTAGAGCAAACGCCCAATCAACGTGCTTTTACCATCGTCAACACTGCCTGCCGTTGTAAAACGGAGCAGCTGCATATCCAAATATCCGTTGTTCATTTTTCGTAATTCTTTAATTTACATCTTATTGTAGAGACGTAGCGCGCTACGTCTCTACTAAAAATAACCTAATTTTTTTCTGTCCTCCATTGCCGTTTCGCTCCGTTTGTCGTCAGCACGACCACCACGCTCGGTGACGCGTGTGGCGGCAATTTCGGCAACAATATCTTCGAGAGAATGAGCCGTGGAAAGCGTCAGCCCCGTACACGTGATATCGCCAATCGTGCGGCAACGGACTTCTTTTTCAACCACAACCTCGTCGGGTTTCCGTTTGATGCAGTCTTCGGCTGCGAGCCACTGTCCGTCACGTTGGAAAACCTTTCGTTTGTGCGTATAGTACAACGACGGCAATTCTATCTTTTCCTGTAAAATATACTGCCAGACGTCCATTTCGGTCCAGTTGCTGATGGGGAACACGCGGAAATGTTCGCCCATATTTTTGCGACCGTTGAATATGTTCCACAATTCTGGACGCTGATTCTTAGGATTCCATTGTCCGAAATCGTCACGGTGCGAGAAAATACGTTCCTTGGCACGGGCTTTTTCCTCGTCTCGGCGTGCGCCGCCAATGCAGGCATCGAACTTGTATTTTTCTATAGTATCAAGCAATGTGGTGGTTTGCAACGCGTTACGACTCGCATTGTAGCCAGTTTCCTCCTTCACCCTGCCCGTGTCGATTGATTCCTGCACGGAACCTACAATCAGTTCAGCACTAAGTTTTTTGACCAATGCGTCACGATAATCGAGCGTTTCCTGAAAATTATGTCCCGTATCAATATGTACGAGCGGAAACGGCAACTTTGCAGGATAAAATGCCTTGTAAGCCAAATGAGTAACCACAATCGAGTCCTTTCCCCCCGAAAACAATATTGCCGGTCGTTGGAACTGCGCCGCCACCTCGCGAAGAATGTAAATCGACTCTGCCTCAAGTTCTTGTAAATGCGTTTTCATATTTCCAAAAATTTCTATTGCAAATGTACAGATATTTTGAAAATAACCTACCTAATTAGTGGGTTTATGTTAAAAATACGATTTTATGCGTAGTGATTACCATACCGAAACGCCTACGGTTTCTCAAATTTACCTTTCACAGCCGAAAGAATCAGATTCTTGCCCAATCCCATTTTGTTGAATGCGAACAGACGGTTGCCCAAATCTTTGAAACTTGCTCCAAAATGATAGACCACGTCGTCAATTATGAGAAAACGGTCGTGGAAATTCTCTGCGTATTTTTCTAATTCTATTGTTTTATCGGGATATTGCGAATCGTGCAAATCCTTGATTCTCAGCAATGATTCTCCAATCCGTTCTGTATAAATCGTTGCCGACACGCCTTTCTGCCGAACGTCAAGAATTTCGAACGTTGCAGCGTCAACGTAGCCGTCAATCATTATTACTTCCCGCTTTGCCTGTTTTATAAGGTTTTCCACACAAACACGGGCGTCAAAAATCTGTCCTTCGTGCATCAGTCCCTCAACTGGTGGCAACGCAGTACGGACGAAGAAATCAATTTTGTTTTGATGCTCTTGAAGAATGTCGTCATATTTTTGAAAATGTTCTTGCATATTTTGTTCAATACGTTCAAACCTATGGTTAACGGCATATCCTCGCAACAAATATTCTTTAAGCACAGAATTAGCCCATTTGCGAAACAGCACACCGCGTTGAGACTTTACGCGATATCCAACCGAAATAATAACATCTAAACTATAAAGTGTTGTCGGTTTGTACTTTGAAAGAGTATTATGCAAAATTTGCATATTACTTTCTTTCTCTTGTTCCCCTTCTTTGAAGACATTGGAAATATGTCGGGCGATTACAGACTGGTCTTTTCCAAACAATTCTGCCATCTGGGCTTGAGAGAGCCATACAGTTTCGCTTTCCATTCGAACCTCCAACGACACCGTTTCGTTTGGCTGATACAAGATTATTTCGCTCTTTGGGCTTGAATCCATTTCATTTTTCATAGATTACTACTCTTTATAAATTGGTTGCCCAAAGATAGTATTTATTCCGTATTCCGCAAGATTCCTGATTTTTTGAATTAGTTCCACAGATGTTTCACCTTAGCATAAACCAAAATGAATTAATATGCCGCAATTCATGTTTTCTGAATTGTGCAATGCCGTGAACTTGCGTGCCCCCCTCTTTTGTTGGCTATCCGCTCAAATCTTTTCCAACCTGAGCATTTCGTCAATACTACGTTTGGCATTGCAAAGCGTATCGGCATCGAGCGTGATTTCTTCGCCACCGATACCTCTTACACATTCATACACATCGCCTAACGTGGTCATTTTCATATTGTGACAGACGCAATTTTTCGACAAAGCAAAAAAACGTTTTTCGGGACAATCAATCTGCAAATGCTGCACAATGCTGTTTTCCGTACCTATGATAAATTCCGTTGCCGGACTTTGTTTTGCAAAATCCATTATTTGTGTGGTACTACCCACATAATCAGCAAGTTCCACAACTTTTTCGGCACATTCGGGATGAACAAGCACCAATGCGTTTGGGTGCTTCTGGCGTGCCTGTTCAACATTTTTCGGCATAATCAGCAAATGGGTGGGACAACCGCCGGGAACAAATTGGAATTGTTTTTCGGGTATTTGTTTTTGTACCCAACTGCCTAAGTTACAATCTGGTATGAATAGAATCTTGTCGTTTTGTATGTTTTGCACAATCTTCACTGCCGACGACGAAGTGACGCACACGTCGGTCAATGTTTTTAATTGTGTCGTTGTATTGATGTACGAAACCACCGTATGGTCGGGGTATTTTTCTTTTAAACTCCGCAACAAATCCACCGAAATTTGTTCCGCCATAGGGCAGCCCGCCTCGCCATTCGCCAAAATCACGCGTTTTTGCGGCGACAAAATCTTCACCGTTTCAGCCATAAACCGCACGCCGCACATTAAAACCGTATCGGCATCGGATTCAGCCGCCTTTTGGCTCAAACCGAACGAATCACCCACATAATCAGCCACTTCCCAAATGTCGTGACTCTGATATGCATGTGCCAAAATGCAAATACTCTTTTCACGCTTGAGTCGCCGTATTTCCGCTTGAATTTCGTGTATCAACATATTTTTCAGTAATTTCAGTTTTCCACCTTGGCAATCACACCTCCGCCCACAATCACGTCGCCGTCGTATATCACCGCCGACTGTCCAGGAGTGACGGCCGTTTGCGGCTCGTCGAAGGTTATTCTCCACGATTTGGCATTGTCTGGTTGTGAAGATTTGGTTTCTTCGACTTTCGCGTTATGCAAACCTCCCGCGAGCCGAATCTTCACACGGGCTTCGAAAGCCGACTGTGGTTCCACTCCGCCTGCCCACACACTGTCGTCGATTATAAAACTTGACGAACGCAACGCCTCAATCGGAGCCAAAACCACCCTATTCCGTTCTGCATCAATGGAATGTACATACACAGGATATGAAAGTGCCACGCCGAGTCCTTTGCGTTGCCCTATGGTGTAATGCTCAATTCCTTTATGACGCCCCAAAATTTTCCCGTCCAAATCAACAATGTCGCCTTCGGCAAACGGCTTGTCGGCAAACAGAATGTCAAAATATTGCGGATCTATAAAATCTTGACTTTCAGTATATTTTTCAGAAAACAAGTTGTTCTTTTTCGCAAATTCAAATACTTCTTTTTTGGAAATTTCCGCCAACGGAAAACGCACTTTTTCCAGCACAGAACCAGGTATGCGATACAAAAAATACGACTGGTCTTTCGAAGCGTCCGACGCACTCGCAACCATATACGGACGGTTTTCGGTACCGAACAGACCTTCGGTCGGCTTTACAATTTTTGCATAATGCCCCGTGCAAAAATAATCGTAGTCAACGCCCAATTTTTCCACACTTGACAGCATTGTGCCGAACTTCATAGTGGAATTACAACGAATACACGGATTCGGCGTCCGTCCTGCCCGATACTCCGCCTTGAAGTACTCCAACACGTTTTTTCGGTACTCCTCGTGCAAGTCAACGACGTGATACTCAATATCATACTTTTTACAAAACGCACGACAGTCATCAATGCTCATCGACTCGTTTGCGTCGAAACAATATTCTTTTTTGCTGTCAATTTTCGGGAAACGGCTGTCCCACAACGACATAGTAACGCCTATGACCTTGCAACCAGCTTCTTTCAGCATCACGGCAGTTAGCGTGGAGTCTATTCCCCCCGACAAACCCACCAAAACCACATCGCCCCGTTTGGGCAAACTTTGTATCTCGTAATTCATTGTCTTACAGCAAATTCATATATCTCTTTTGCATGAACCAGAGCCGTATCAATCACGGGGATAGTCAAATCGGCTGGTTTTATGATGAGCGGAAGTTCCGTGCAGGCAAGCAACACCGCGTCAACTGATTGATACGCAACGTATTTCTCAACTAAAGCAAGTATTTCCAAACGTTCGTCGGGGGCAACAATGCCGTTTTCAAGATTTGGGAAAATAATGTCGGCAATGGTTTGTTGGTCTTCCACACTTGGCGTAACCGACGAAATGCCATTTTCCGCAAGAACTGACTGATACATACCGCTTTGCATTGTGGCAAGCGTACCCAAAACCAGCACATTTTTGTAGCCGCCGTTTTTCACTGCCTGCACATTTGCATCAACAATGCTCACAATAGGCAACGGCAACTCATCAACTATTTGATTAAGAACAATATGCGGCGTATTTGAACAAATTGCCACGAAATCCGCCCCCGCATTCCGCAATATGGCGGCACTCGACGTAAGTATCTCACAAACAATATCATAGCGTTCATCGGCAAGAGCCGTAGTTATCTTGTTCAAACTCAGACTGTCAATCACAATTTCAGGATATTCATTCACACCGAAATCATTATGATACAACCGATTGAGTTCCAAGTAATAATTTACCGTGGAAACAGGCCCTACACCACCGATTAGCCCTATCTTCTTCATCAACACGACATTGTTTTCTTGTGCAAAGATAAAATATTTTTGAAATAACCTATTAAATCAGTAGGTATAATATATTATATTATTAAGACAGTTAACGCTGGCGAGACGAATACCATTTTCACTCCCCACCTGAGAATTAATTGTTATTAGAAAAAATCTCCAAAAATTTACGTGGTG